>JBDZVW010000190.1:0-5588 GCA_040255885.1 Betaproteobacteria bacterium | reverse complement strand
CTCGGCGTCAACACGCTGTGGCTGCTGCCGTTCTATCCGTCGCCGATGCGCGACGATGGCTATGACATCGCCGATTACCGCAACATTGCGCCGGAGTACGGCACCCGTTCCCAGTTCCGTGCATTCCTGCGCGAGGCGCACCGGCGCGGCCTGCGCGTGATCACCGAGCTGGTGATCAATCACACGTCGGATCAGCATCCGTGGTTCCAGGCGGCGCGGCGCGCGCCCGCCGGCTCGGTGAAACGCGACTATTACGTGTGGAGCAGCACCAACAAGAAATATTCGGGCACCCGCATCATCTTCACCGACACCGAGACGTCGAACTGGACCTGGGATGCGGAAGCCAAGGCTTATTACTGGCACCGGTTTTTCTCGCATCAGCCCGATCTGAATTTCGACAATCCGCATGTGGTGCGGGCGGTGCTGCGCAACATGAATTTCTGGTTCGACATGGGCGTCGACGGCATGCGGCTCGACGCCATTCCGTACCTGATCGAACGCGAGGGCACCAACAACGAAAACCTGACCGAAACCCATGCGGTGATCCGCGACCTGCGCGCGAAACTCGACGCGCGCTATAAGAACCGGATGTTTCTGGCCGAGGCCAACCAGTGGCCGGAAGACGTGCGCGAATATTTCGGCGACGGTGACGAATGCCACATGGCCTACCATTTTCCGTTGATGCCGCGCATCTACATGGCGGTGGCACAGGAAGACCGCCACCCGATCGTCGAAATCATGCGCCAGACGCCCGACATTCCGGATAACTGCCAGTGGGCGATTTTCCTGCGCAATCACGACGAGCTGACGCTGGAAATGGTAACCAGCCGCGAGCGCGACTACCTCTACCAGATGTACGCGGCCGATCCGCAGGCGCGCATCAATATCGGCATCCGGCGGCGGCTCGCGCCGCTGATGGACAACGACCGTCAGAAGATCGAGCTGGTGACCTTTTTGCTGATGTCGATGCCGGGTTCGCCGATCATCTACTACGGCGACGAAATCGGCATGGGCGACAACATCTATCTCGGCGACCGCAACAGCGTGCGCACGCCGATGCAGTGGAGCCCTGACCGCAACGCCGGCTTTTCGCGCGCCGATCCGCAGCGGCTGTACCTGCCGGCCAACATGGATGCCAGCTACGGCTATCAGGCCGTCAACGTCGAATCGCAGTTGCGCAATCCGTCGTCATTGCTGAACTGGATGCGGCGCGCGATCGCGGTGCGCAAGAGCTACCGCGCACTGGGTCGCGGCAGCATCCAGTTCCTGGGTGCCGGTAATCGCAAGATTCTCGCCTACGTGCGCGAGTTCGAGGACGAGATCATCCTGTGCGTCGCCAACCTGTCGCACACGCCGCAGGCGGTCGAGCTGAATCTTGCGCCCTACAAGGGGCGCGTGCCGGTCGAGGTCGGCGGCCGCACGCCGTTTCCGCCGATCGGCGAGCTGCCGTATTTTCTGACGCTGCCGCGCTACGGTTATTACGGCTTCCATCTCGCCACCGACGCCGCGGTGCCGAGCTGGCACGAGGAGCGGCTGGCAAGCAGCGAACTGCCGGTGCTGGTGATGCTCGAAGGGCTGCGCACGTTTTTCATGCACAACACGGGCGCAGCGAACGAAGTGCGGCGCGCGATCGCGGGACGCACGCGCGAGCAGCTGCAGCGCGAAGTGCTGGGGCCGTACCTGTCCGGCAAGCGCTGGTTCGGCGCGAAAGGCAGCGTGATCGAGCGTATCGAAATCATCGAGGATGGGGAATGGCAACACGGTGACGACAGCTGGCTGCTGGCGGTGATCCGAGTGTATTGCACCGGCATCGATTCACAGGACTACTTCATGCCGATGGCGATTGCGTGGGGCGACAATGACGACGAGCGGCTGCGCCTGCTCGGTGCGTGGACGCTGGCGAAAGTCCGGCAGCGCGAGCGTGTCGGCATTCTCTACAGCGGGCTCGGCGATGACGCATTCTGCCGCGCGCTGGTGGCGGCAATGGGCGAGAATCTGGAGCTGCCGTTTGCCGCCGGCAAGCTGCGCTTTTCGTCGACGCCGGCCTACGCCGGACTGGCCGCCGCCATCGACGGCGAAATTCACCGTCCGGCGCTGGAACAAAGCAACCTGGGCGTTTTTTTCGGCAGCACGCTGTACCTGAAGAGCTACCTGCGGATGCGGCCCGGTCTCAATCCGGAGATCGAGATGGGGCGGTTTCTGACACAGGAATCGCCGTTCTCCCATGCCGCGCCGGTCGCCGGCGCACTCGAGTACGAACGCGACGACGGCACCGTGATCGCGCTGGCGCTGTTGTCCGGCTACGTCGAAAACCAGGGCAGCGGCTGGGATTACACGATCGAGTATCTGCGGCGTTCGTTCGAGGTCAGCGTCGCCGACGGCGTTCCGGCAACCGTGGCCGACGAGGAGCAGGGCAGCCAGCACGCCGGCTTTCTGTCGCTGGTCGGGACGCTGGCGCGGCGCACCGCCGAACTGCATCAGGCGCTCGGCCGCACGACCGGCAATCCCGCTTTCGATCCGGAGCCGATCACGGCGTCCGACATCGAAGCGTGGACGCGGCACACCGTGGACGAGCTGGCACTGACGCTCGAACTGCTGGCATCACGCCGTGATGCGCTGCCGGAAAACCTGCAGGCGCCGGCGGCACAGCTGCTGGCGGCACACGCGGTGCTGGACGAGTATGTCGCGTCGCTGCTGCCGACGGCGATCGACGCCGCG
The DNA here is from genome assembly GCA_040255885.1 of Betaproteobacteria bacterium. Classification (GTDB taxonomy): domain Bacteria; phylum Pseudomonadota; class Gammaproteobacteria; order Burkholderiales; family JBDZVW01; genus JBDZVW01. The sequence goes on along the minus strand of JBDZVW010000190.1, from coordinate 2,870 downwards.
AAAACGCGCTATCACGGCGACTATCATCTGGGGCAGGTGCTGCTCGCCGAAAATGATTTCGTGATCGTCGATTTCGAGGGCGAGCCGGCACGGCCGCTGGCGCAGCGGCGTGCCAAGCATTCGCCGCTGCGCGACGTCGCTGGCATGCTGCGCTCGTTCAGCTACGCTGCGGCGTTTGCGCTGCGGCACCATGCTGAAGCGCCCGCCGCCGGCGAGCGCGCGACAATCGAGCCTCATCTCGAAGGCTGGGAACGCGAAACCGCCGCAGCCTTTCTTGAGACCTATCGCGAGACGATCGGCGATTGCGCGTCGTATCCCCGCGATGCCGAACAGGCGCGCCGGCTGGTTGCGCTGTTCACGCTCGAAAAGGCGCTCTACGAGCTGCGCTACGAAATCAACAACCGCCCGGACTGGATCGCCGTTCCGCTCGGCGCGCTGGTGCGGCTGGCGCAAGTGATCGCGGCAAATGGAACCGGTCAGGTACCGGATCACAACGATCTGGCGACGAAAACCGCCGACGCAGGCAGCGCATGACATTCGCATTGGCGAATGCTGAACCGGACAGCTCGATGACGTGTCAACGACCGGGAGCCGGCATATGACGGACGACAGCCGCTACATTCGCGACAGCCGCAACGCGGTATGGCCGGGCCAGCCCTATCCGCTGGGAGCGACGTGGGACGGCGAAGGCGTGAACTTCGCGCTGTTTTCGGAGCATGCGACGAAGGTCGAGCTGTGCCTGTTCGACAACAAGGGCCGGCGAGAGATCAAGCGCATTGCACTGCCGGAACAGACCGACCGCGTGTGGCACGGTTATCTGCGCAATGCGCGGCCGGGCCTGCTCTACGGCTATCGTGTCCACGGGCCGTACGAGCCGCAGCATGGCCATCGCTTCAACCACAACAAGCTGCTGCTCGATCCGTACGCGAAGGACATCGTCGGCGACATCCGCTGGAGCGATGCGCATTTCGGCTACCGTGTCGGCAGCCCGCACCAGGATGCGTCGTTCGACCGCCGCGACGATGCATCCGGCATGCCGCGCTGCCGCGTCGTCGATCAGGCATTCACCTGGGGTGACGACCGTCCGCCGCGCACGCCGCTGAACCAGACGATGATCCTGGAACTGCACGTGAAGGGATTCACGGCGCGTCACCCCGACGTGCCGCCCGAAGTGCGCGGCACCTATGCCGGCCTGTGCACCGACGCGGCGATCGGACACTTGCAGCAGCTTGGCATCACCGCGGTCGAGCTGCTGCCGGTCCACACCTTCGTCGACGACCGGCGCCTGGTGCAGAACGGGCTGCGCAATTACTGGGGCTACAATTCGATCGGCTTCCTGGCGCCGGAGGCACGCTACTCCGCGAGCGGCTCGATCAAGGAATTCAAGACCATGGTCAAGACGCTGCACTCGGCCGGCATCGAAGTGATTCTCGACGTGGTCTACAACCACACCGCCGAAGGCAACGAGATGGGGCCGACGCTGTGCTTCCGCGGCATCGACAACGCCGCCTATTACCGCCTGTCGCCCGACGACCCGCGCCGCTACACCGACTATACCGGCACCGGCAACACGCTCAACATGCGCCACCCGCGCGTGCTGCAGCTGATCATGGACAGCCTGCGCTACTGGGTGCTGGAAATGCACGTCGACGGCTTCCGCTTCGATCTGGCGGCGGCGCTGGCGCGCGAGCTGCACGAAGTGGACCGGCTCGGCGCGTTCTTCGACATCATCCATCAGGATCCGGTGCTGTCGCAGGTGAAGCTGATCGCGGAGCCGTGGGATCTCGGCGAAGGCGGCTACCAGGTCGGCAATTTTCCGGTGCGCTGGGCGGAATGGAACGACCGTTATCGCGACGCGGTGCGCGCCTACTGGAAGGGCGACGGCGGCCAGATCGGTGAGCTTGCGTACCGCATCACCGGCTCCAGCGACCTCTACGCGTCGAGCGGCCGCCGGCCGTACGCGAGCATCAATTTCGTCACCGCGCATGACGGCTTCACGCTGCACGATCTGGTCAGCTACAACGACAAGCACAACGAAGCGAACCTGGAAGACAACCGCGACGGCAACAACAACAACCTGAGCTGGAATTGCGGCGTCGAAGGGCCGACCGACGATCCGCAGATCAACGCGCTGCGCGAGCGGCAGAAACGCAATTTCATCGCGACGCTGCTGCTGTCGCAGGGCGTGCCGATGCTGCTGGCGGGCGACGCGATCGGACGCACGCAGCACGGCAACAACAACGGTTATTGCCAGGACAACGAGCTGAGCTGGCTCGACTGGGATCTGACGCCGGAGAAACGCACGCTGTTCGCGTTCGCGCGGCGCGTGGTGCGGCTGTGGCGCGATCATCCGGTGTTCCGCCGCCGCAGCTTTTTCCAGGGACGTCCGATCAAGGGCGGCGACATCAAGGACATCCTGTGGCTGAATCCGGACGGCCAGGAAATGAGCGACGAAAAGTGGAACCAGTCGTCGGCGCGCTGTCTCGGTTTTTTTCTGTCCGGAGACGGCGTCGTGGAACCGGACCGCCAGGGCCGGCCGCCGCATGACGAGAGTTTTCTGGTGCTGCTCAACGCCGGCCATGAAGAAATTCCGTTCGTGATGCCGACGATCGGTGAACATGCATACTGGCGGGCGCTGCTCGACACCGGATTCGAGTCCGGGCTCAAATCGCGCGGCAACTTCGAGTTCGGCGCCACCTATCCGCTGGAAGCCCGCACGCTGGCGTTGCTAATGCTGGTGCACCGGCATGATGCGGCCGACCCGGAGACGGGGCATGCGGCTGCGGCATAGCATGCCGTTCGGGGCGCAGTTGCAGGATGAGGGTGTGCGCTTCCAATTGTGGGCGCCCGCCGCCAGCAGGGTTGACCTT
>JBDZVW010000189.1:0-5592 GCA_040255885.1 Betaproteobacteria bacterium | reverse complement strand
CTCGAAGCGCTTGGAGGATTCGCCTATAATGCCGGCTGCTGGGGCGTACGGGTGGTCGCCCACCGTTTCGCCACCGCCACCACTGATGCCACCACGTCGGTGGTGGTGCAGCTCGAACTGAACGGACTGACGAATCTCGGCTCCAATCCATTGAGTCTATTGCAGGAAAATATCGGCGGCTACATGCAGCCCGGGGCGCAGTCCCAGCCGCAGCCCGGTCCGTTTCCGATCTACTAGCCCGGAACCGATTTCGATCTGATGAACATTCGCGTAATGCATTGCACCCCGGACGCGATGCGCGTCGCGGCGCGCATGAAACGGCACCGGCCGCAGCAGTATGCCGCATGGCCGCGCTTCGTACTGCTCGCCGCCTGCTGCGCGCTGTGGGTATTGTCCGGCGGCGGCGCGTACGCACAGCAAAGCATGCCGAAGCAGCCGATCGTGCTGCTCGACCGCGTCGTCGCGGTGGTCAACGACGACGTGATCACTCAGAACGATCTCGACCAGCGCATGAAAAGCGTCGAGCAGCAACTGCAGCAGCAAGGCACGCCGCTGCCGCCGCAGGCCGAACTGCAGAAGCAGGTGCTGGAGCACATGATCACCGAGAAGGTGCAGCTGCAGTACGCGAAGCAGACCGGGATCAAGATCGACGACACCCAGCTGCAACGCGCGATTGCCCGCATCGCGCAGGACAACCGGCTGACGGTCGATGCGCTGCGCGGTGCGCTGGCACAGCAGGGTGTCTCGTGGGAGCAGTTTCGTGACCGCATCCGCAACGAAATAACGCTGACCAAGCTGCGCCAGCGTGACGTCGACGACAAGGTGGTGGTGAGCGAAGGCGAGGTCGACAACTACCTGCGCATGCAGCGCGAACATTCCGGCGGCCGCGAGGAATACAACCTGTCGCACATCCTGATCCTGGTTCCGGAACAGGCGAGTCCGGAGCAGATTGCGCAGCAGCGCAAACGCGCGGAGGCCGCGCTCAACGAAATCCACGAGGGCACCGACTTCCGCCAGGTCGCGGCCGCCTATTCGGATGCACCGGACGCGATGCAGGGCGGCGCACTGGGCTGGCGCCCGGCCGGCCGCCTGCCCCAGATTTTCACCGACGCACTGAAGACGATGAAAATCGGCGACGTCAGCCCGATCCTGCGCAGTGCCAACGGCTTCCACATCATCAAGCTCGACGACAAGCGCGGACAGGACCCGGTGATCGTCGAACAGACCCACGTCAGGCACATCCTGATCAAGCCGAGCGAGGTGCTGTCGGACGACGAAGCCCGCAACCGTCTGTTGCAGATCCGGCAACGGCTGGAAAATGGCGCGGATTTCGCGCAGTTGGCGCGCCAGTATTCGGACGACGCCAGCGCCAGCAAGGGCGGCGATCTCGGTTGGGTGTCACCGGGCAACACGGTACCGGCATTCGAGCGCGCGATGAACGCGCTGCAGGTCGGGCAGATCAGCGAGCCGGTGCGCACGCCGTTCGGCTGGCACCTGATCGAAGTGCTCGGACGGCGCAAGATGGACGTGTCGAAAGATCGCGAGAAGCTGCTGGCGCGGCAGGCAATTCACCAGCGCAAGGCGGATGAAGCCGGCCAGGAATGGCTGCGACAATTGCGCGACGAAGCCTACATCGACATCCGTCTTGACGAGAAATGATGCGCGGGCAATGACGGATTGCCGACGTGGAGCGTACTGATCCGCCGATCGCCATTACCGCCGGCGAGCCCGCCGGCATCGGTCCCGACCTGTGCGTGATCCTCGCACAACAGCCGCGCACCTGGCCGCTGGTCGCAATCGCCGACAGCCGGCTGCTTGCCGCACGTGCGCGCCTGCTCGGTCTGCCGCTGGCGATCGTCGCGTTCGATCCGCAGGCGGCGCCGTTGCAGGATGCGGGCGCGCTGAGCGTGCTGCACACGCCGCTCGCGGCGCCGGTGACCGCAGGGCAGCTCGATCCGCACAACAGCCGCTACGTGCTGCGCACGCTGGCACTGGCAGTGGACGGCTGCCGCGACGGACAGTTTCGGGCGATGGTGACGGCGCCGGTGCACAAGGGCGTGATCAATGATGCCGGCATTCCGTTCACCGGCCACACCGAATTCATCGCCGGGCGCACCGCGACACCGCAGGTGGTGATGATGCTGGTCGGCGGCGGCATGCGGGTGGCGCTGGCGACGACGCATCTCGCGCTGAAAGAAGTCGCCGCGCACATCTCGCGTGAATTGCTGGAAGCGGTGCTGCGCGTACTGCGACATGATCTCGTCACACGCTTCGGCTGCGCACATCCGCGCATCGCCGTCGCCGGACTGAATCCGCATGCCGGTGAATCGGGCCATCTCGGCCGCGAAGAAATCGACGCCATCGTGCCGGCGCTCGAAACGCTGCGCGCGGAAGGGCTCGACGTCGAAGGACCGCTGCCGGCCGATACGCTGTTCAATCGCGAGCGGCTGGCGGCAATAGACTGCGTGCTGGCGATGTATCACGACCAAGGCCTGCCGGTGCTGAAATACGCCAGCTTCGGCTCCGGGGTCAACATCACGCTCGGACTGCCGATCATCCGCACTTCGGTTGACCACGGCACGGCACTGGAGCTTGCCGGCAGCGGAAAAATCGACAGCGGCAGCCTGCAGGCCGCGGTCGAACTGGCGGCGCAGCTGGCGGCAAACCGGGTAAAAAACACGAGTTAACCGCCAAGGCGCCAAGAGAAGATAGCAAAAACCTCTAACCGCAGAGACGCGGAGGAAACGCAGAGAAAAGCTATAACCGCGAAGGCGCGAAGGCGCAAAGAAAAGCCGCAAAGAACTTCTGGTTTTGTTTTCCTTTGCGCCTTCGCGCCTTTGCGCCTTTGCGGTTGCAGTTTTTGGTTTCCTTGGCGCCTTGGCGGTTCAACGGTTTTATAAATGCACGTCGCCCGCAAACGCTTTGGCCAGAACTTCCTGACGGACCGCAGTGTCGTCGCGCGCATCGTCGACGCGATCGCGCCGCGGCGGGATGACCGGATAGTCGAAATCGGCCCCGGGCTTGGCGCGCTGACCGGCGCGCTGATCGAGTGTGTTGACCATCTCCATGCGATTGAGATCGATCGTGACCTGGTCGCTCATCTCACACGCACTTTTCCGCGCGAAAAATTTACCCTTCACGAAGGCGACGCGCTGACATTCGAGTTTTCCGGTCTAGGCAGCGGGCTGCGCGTCGTCGGCAACCTTCCGTACAACATCTCGACGCCGCTGCTGTTTCATCTCGCGGCGCAGGCCGGCTGCATCCGCGACATTCACGTGATGCTGCAGCGGGAAGTCGTGACGCGCATGACGGCGGCACCGGGCAGCACGGACTACGGCCGATTGTCGGTGATGCTGCAGTACCGCTTCGGCATCGAACGCATCATGACGGTGCCGCCGGGTGCGTTCCGGCCCGTTCCCAAGGTCGAATCGGCGGTGGCGCGGCTGACGCCATTCGCGGTAAAACCGCATACGGCGTGCGACGAGACGCTGTTGCGGCAAGTGGTCGCGGCGGCATTTTCGCAACGGCGCAAGATGCTGCGCAATACGCTGCGCGACTATCTTTCGATGGAAGATTTCGACGCGCTGGCAGTGGCGCCCACCGCGCGCGCGGAAACTTTAAGCGTCGGCGATTTCGTACGCATCGCGGATCACGTGGCTATGTATAAGAGGAACCGCCAAGATGCCAAGAGCGCCAAGTAAAACAAATCAAAAGCAACTGCAAAGGCGCAAAGAAAAGCCGCAAAGAATTTCTGATTTGATTTTCCTTTGCGTACCCTTTGCGCCTTAGCGTCTTCGCGGTTATTGTTTTTCTCTGCGTTTCCTCTGCGTCTCTGCGCCTCTGCGGTTATCGCCTTTGTCCTTCTTGGCGTCCTTGGCAACTTGGCGGTTAATTATTCTTTTTCTGAATGAACTCGATCTTGTAGCCGTCCGGGTCTTCCGCGAACGCAATCACCGTCGTGCCATGTTTCATCGGCCCCGGCTCGCGCGTGACCTTGCCGCCGCGCCGCTTCACCTCGTCGCAGGTGTGGTAGGCGTCGTCAACGGCAATCGCGACGTGGCCGTAGCCGCTGCCGACGTCGTACGATTTCGTGTCCCAGTTATGGGTGAGTTCGAGCACGGCCTGCTCGGATTCCGGTCCGTAGCCGACAAACGCCAGCGTGAAACGGCCTTCCGGATAGTCTTTTCGCCGCAGCAGCTGCATGCCGAGCACGTTGGTATAAAAATCGAGCGAACGATCGAGATCACCGACACGCAGCATTGTATGCAGGATTCTCACGGAACTATATCTCCACCATTTCGAAATCTTCCTTGCGGGCACCGCATTCGGGGCAGGTCCAGTTCATCGGCAGATCGTCCCAGCGGGTGCCGGGTGCGATGCCCTCGTCGGGCAGCCCGGCCGCTTCATCATAGATGAAACCGCAGATCAGGCACATGTAGGTTTTGTAAACTTTGGTTTCGGTGTCGCTCATGAGATGATAGGGTATTTTCGGTTAAAATTGGATTCTAAACGAAATCGCCGTCCGGGAATCATCATGCCCTTGTCGGGTTCATGGTCGGACGGTTTTTCATCACATCATGCCCGAAATCCCCCCGATCGTACTCGTCTTCGCCGCCAGTGATCCGACCGGTGGCGCCGGCATTCAGGCCGACATCACCACGCTCACCAGCATGGGCTGCCATCCGCTGTCGGTGATCACTGCGGTGACGATCCAGGACACGATGGGCGTCGAGGATGTGATGCCGATCGACGCCGAATGGGTGACCGACCAGGCGCGCTGCGTGCTCGAAGACATGCCGGTGGCCGCGTTCAAGCTCGGCGTGCTGGGCAGCATGGAAGTGATCACCGCCGTCGCCGAAGTGGTGTCGGATTATCCCGAGGTGCCGCTGATACTCGATCCGGTGCTGGCGTCGGGACGCGGCGACGAACTGGCATCCGACGAAATGATTCATGCGCTGCACGAGCTGCTGATTCCGCAGACCACCATCATCATTCCGAACAGCTCCGAGGCCAGGCGGCTGGCGCTGGACGACGGCAACGAGGACGACAATCCGGATCTGCCGGAATGTGCGCGGCGGCTGCTCGCCACCGGCTGCGAGTACGTGCTGATCACCGGCACGCACGAGAATACGCCGCAGGTCGTCAATGTGCTCTACAACCAGGACGGCGCAATACGCAGCGACACCTGGGACCGGCTACCCGGCACCTACCACGGCTCCGGCTGCACGCTGGCATCGGCGATCGCGGCGACCATCGCCAACGGCCTGTCGGTCGAGGAAGCGGTGAAGGACGCGCAGGAATACACCTGGCAGACACTGAAGATGGCGTTCCGTCCCGGCATGGGACAGCACATTCCGGATCGATTGTTCTGGGCGCGCGAGCAGGACGAGCCGGCCAGCGATGATTAGCGGGCTCTACGGCGTGACGCCGGATTGTGATGATACAGCGCGGCTGGTGCAGCAGGTGACCGCGGCGCTCGCCGGCGGCACGCGGGTGATCCAGTATCGATGCAAGGCCGCCGACAGGCGGCAGCAGCTGGAGCAGGCAGACGCACTGGCACGGCTGTGCCGCGCTCATCGCGTGTTATTCATC
>JBDZVW010000188.1:0-5604 GCA_040255885.1 Betaproteobacteria bacterium | reverse complement strand
TGAAAGAAGTAGAACAGCGTGCGGTCTTCATTGTGCGTTGCGACGAAGGTGCCGCGTCCCTGCTGGCGCACCAGGATCTGTCCCGCGACCAGTTCGTCGACCGCCTTGCGGATGGTGCCGATCGATACGTCGAAGCGTTCCGCGAGCCGGGTTTCGGACGGGATCGCTTCACCCGATTTCCATTCACCGTCCTCGAGCCCGCGGATGATGCGAATCTTGACTTCCTTGTAGAGCGGATTGAAAGTCGGGCCGCCTGCTACCAGAGCGCTTGCCATGAATGCCGGTTCGGTAATGGGACGCGCCATTTTATCACCGGCGACGCGATAAATCATATATATGAGCATTGAGATGCATATCATATAGTTGACCAATGCCCCGCCTACCGCTACCATGCAGCAGGGTTGTGCAGCACTGATCACGTATTCCCGTCGCGGCCGCCGGCCGCATGACAGACAATCAGCAAGGAGCTGAGATGATTCATTTTCTGGTTCACGACAAGAAGGACACCGTTGGCGTCGTGGTCATCGAGGGCGTCAAGGCCGGTCAGGAAGTGACCGGCTGGTTGATGGAAGACGATTCCACCATCAAGATGAAGACGCTGAGCGATATTCCGATCGGTCACAAGATTGCATTGACGGAAATCGCCGATGGCGCCACCGTCATCAAATACGGTTTCGACATCGGCAAGGCGGTCGCGCCGATCAAGGCCGGAGAACACGCCCACGTGCATAACGTCAAGACCAAGCGCTGGTGAGCCGGGCGGCTGTCTGTGCTTGCCCGTGAGCAAGTGAGATCGAAACATCCGCTTTCCGGGCCTATCCAACAAATTCGGAGTCAACATGATTTCCAGTAAAACCACTTTTCAGGGCTACCGCCGCGAAAACGGCCGCGTCGGCATCCGCAATCACGTCATCATCCTGCCCGTGGACGATCTGTCGAACGCGGCCGCCGAGGCGGTGGCCAACAACATCAAGGGTGCGCTGGCGATTCCGCACCCGTATGGACGGCTGCAATTCGGCGCCGACCTGGAGCTGCATTTCCGCACGCTGATCGGTGCCGGCTCCAACCCCAACGTCGCAGCCGTGGTGGTGATCGGCATCGAGGAAGGCTGGACCAAGCGCGTCGTCGACGGCATCGCGAAGACCGGCAAGCCGGTATCGGGTTTCGGCATCGAACTGCACGGCGATCACGACACCATTCACCGCGCATCCAAGGTGGCGAAGGAATACGTGCAGTGGGCGTCCGAACAGCAGAAAACGGAGTGCAGCATCAGCGATCTTTGGGTTTCGACCAAATGCGGCGAATCGGACACCACGTCCGGCTGCGGCTCGAACCCGACGGTCGGCAATGCGTTCGACAAGCTGGAGCCGCTGGGCGTGACGATGTGCTTCGGAGAGACCACCGAAATCACCGGCGGCGAACAGATCGTTGCCGACCGCTGCGCGGACGAGGCCGTGCGCAAACAGTTCATGGCGATGTTCGATCGCTATCAGGAAGTGATCGAACGTCACAAGACCAACGATCTGTCGGATTCCCAGCCGACCAAGGGCAACATCGCCGGCGGCCTCACGACGATCGAGGAAAAGGCGCTCGGCAACATCCAGAAGATCGGCAGGAAGTGCAAGGTGATCGGCGTGCTGGACAAGGCCGAGACGCCGACGAAGACCGGCCTGTGGTTCATGGATTCGTCGTCTGCGGCGGCCGAAATGGTGACGCTGTGTGCGGCGTCCGGCTACGTCGTGCATTTCTTCCCGACCGGTCAGGGCAACGTGATCGGCAATCCGATCCTGCCGGTGATCAAGCTTTCGGCCAATCCGCGCACCTGCCGCACGATGAGCGAGCATATCGATCTCGACGTGTCCGGCCTGCTGCAGCGCGAAAAGAACATCGACCAGTGCGGCGACGAACTGCTCGAGATGATGCTGCGCACCTGCAACGGCCGGCTCACGGCATCGGAATCGCTGGGGCATCGTGAGTTCGTGCTGACGCGCCTTTACGAGAGCGCATAAGGGACGTCTGCCGCCGTACCTGACCGCTTGAGGACGGACGGCGGCGCAGACGCACGCTATTTCGGAGGGGAGCGGATTGATGAATCCCTTTTTCGCGCAGCAGACGCGCAAGCATCTCGACACAATGTTTGCGCTCGAAGAAGTGCGGCTGGCAAACCGCAATTACGGTCTGCCGCTGGAAGCGTTGCGTTACGATGTGACGCCGACCGGGCTGCATTATCTGCTGAGCCATTTCGACATTCCGGCGCTGGACGAGCGACAGTGGCGGCTGGCGGTGACGGGACGCGTCGGACGGGCGCTGACGCTGTCGCTGGACGAGATCAAGGCACTGCCGGCGAAAACCTTGCGCGTCACATTGGAATGCGCGGGTAACGGCCGTGCCGGCATGGCACCGCACTATGCGAGCATGCCGTGGCTGCACGAAGGAACGGGTACCGCGGAATGGACCGGCACGCCGTTGAAGAATGTGCTGCAACAGGCGGGATTGCGCGACGATGCGGTAGAGATCAGCTTTCTCGGCGCCGATCGCGGTTTCGATCGCGGCGTTGAGCATGCGTTCGGCCGCAGCCTGAAACCGGCTCACGCGCTGGATGATGACGTGTTGCTGGTGTACGCGATGAATGATGCGCCGCTGCTGCCCCAGCACGGCGCACCGCTGCGTCTCATCGTCCCCGGCTGGTACGGAATGGCGAGCGTGAAGTGGCTGGTCGGCATCGAGGCGCTGGAGCGGCCGTTCGATGGCTATCAACAGGTGGTCGGCTATCATTACCGCGCGAATGCCGATGATCCCGGCACACCGGTCACGACCATGCACGTGCGGTCGCTGATCGAGCCGCCCGGCATTCCGGACTGGTACACGCGGCAACGGCTGGTGGACGCCGGCCGCGTGGAATTGCGGGGACGCGCCTGGTCCGGTGCCGGCGTGCCGGTTACCCGCGTCGACGTCGGCATCAACGGCACGTGGCATGCGGCAAGTCTCGAATCATCGCCGCACCGCTATGCGTGGCGCCGCTGGACGTTCATGTGGGACGCGGCGGCCGGCGAACACGAACTGTGTGTGCGTGCGACCGACGCGAACGGTGCCGTCCAGCCGCTGCAGGCGGGCTGGAACGTCGCCGGAATGGGCAATAACGCCGTGCATCGCCTCCAGGTTACGGTGCGCTGAATCATGACCGGAAAAACGTTGAAAGTCTCGATATGGCGCGGCGCCGCCGACGGCGGCTTCCAGAGTTTCGACGTGCCGCGCCTGGAAAGCCAGACGGTGCTCGATGTCGTCACCTACGTGCAGCGCCGCCTCGACGCGACATTGTCGTACCGCTTTGCGTGCCGTGTCGGCATGTGTGGCTCGTGCGCGATGCGGGTCAACGGGCGCGCGCGCTGGACCTGTCGTACGCACGTGGCGCAGGTGGTGCAGGACGACCGGCTCGAGATTGCGCCGCTGGCCAATCTGCCGGTGATCAAGGATCTGGTGACCGACATGGTGCCGTTCTTCGACAAATGGGCGCGTGCGAAGGGCCAGTTCAACGGCACGCGCACGCGGCGCGACGATTTTGCGCGCATCAAGCCGGAGTCGCGGGCGCGCCGCCAGGTCGATGCCGGGATCGAATGCATCGGTTGCGGCGTGTGCTACAGTTCCTGCGACGTGGTTGCGTGGAACCCGGATTACCTGGGACCGGCCGCACTCAATCGCGCCTGGACCCTGGTGAAGGACGAGCGCGACGGTGCCTATCATGCCCGGCTTGCCGCAGTCGCCGGCGACGCCGGCTGCCAGGCCTGCCATACGCATACCAGCTGCACCGAACGTTGCCCGAAGCATCTGTCGCCGACCGCGTCGATTGCCGGACTGAAACGCGCGGTGACCGCCGCGGTGTTGAAGGGGGAGCTGTGACGACAAGGACGAAGGCGGAAGGCGGCAGCATGAATGGGGTTCAGCGCCCGGTTTGCGACATTGACGGTCGTTCATTCTTTGCCTGTCGCAACGCGATTCACGCATGAGTGCCCGTATCGAACAGAGCGGTTTGCAGGTGAACGCCCGTGTCGAAGTATGGCTGTGGGCGGCACAGCGCATCACTGCCGCGATCATGGCGCTGTTCGTCGTCGCGCATCTGGTCACGATGATTTATGCGGTGCATCACGGGCTTACCGCGGCACAGATTCTCGGACGCACGCGCGGCAGCGCCGGCTGGGCGACGTTCTATTCGCTGTTCGTGGCGCTGGTTGCAATTCATGCGCCGATCGGCCTGCGCAACGTGCTGGCCGAGCATCTTGACTGGCGCGGCACGTCGCTCAATACGGTCGTGATCCTGTTCGGCATTCTGATCGCGATTCTCGGATGGCGCGCGGTATGGGCGGTGTGCGCATGAAGCTCAACGCCATCCGCGCGCGCAATCATCCGGGTTACTGGGCGTTCGTCGTGCATCGTGTGTCGGGCGTGCTGCTGGCGTTGTTTCTGCCGTTTCATTTCTGGGCGCTGGGCCAGGCATTGCAGGGCGCGGCGAAGCTGGACGGGTTTCTGCGCTGGACCGACCAGCCGCTGGTGAAAGCCGCCGAGACCGGCCTGGTCGTGCTGCTCGCCGCACACCTGGCCGGCGGCACGCGTCTGCTGATGCTGGAATTTCTGGCGTGGCGTGAGTGGCACAAGACACTGGCGGCCGTCGCGGCCGGTGTTGCCATTGCGTTCGGGCTGGCGTTTGCGCTGAACGTGGTCTGATTTTCACGCCGCGACCGGGGGTATGCAGGCGTCGACGGTGGCGCACAGCCCGACCGCCATCAGCAAATCGCCACCGGATTCAACCTGGAGAAAGGAGGGTCGCCGGTTAACACGATGCGGGAGTACGGTTAAACTGCCCGAAGCGCTCTGCGTTCCGCCTGTTTCGAGGAGGGAAAACGAAAACGGCGGTTTATCAACATCAACCATAACCGAGGAGTTCAATATGCGTTATCGAAGTTTGTTTGCGGGCTTGGTGGTCGCCGTGACCGCCGCAAGCCTTGCCGTTCCCGCGGTCGCCGAAATGAAGACGGTTCATGCCGCCAAGCAATATGGTGTCAGTTATCTCGGATTGATGGTGATGGAAAATCACAAGCTGTTCGAGAAGCATGCAAAAGCCCTTGGACTGAACGACACCAAGATCGTCTGGAGCACTTTCTCCAGCGGCAGCGTGATGAACACTGCACTGATTTCCGGCAATCTGCAGTTTGCCGCGGAAGGCGTCGGGCCGTTCACCACGCTGTGGGCGAAGACCAGCGGCAACATCGACGTCAAGGGCGTGTGCGCGATGAACGCGATGCCATTGTATCTGAATACGATCAATCCGAAGGTGAAGACGATCAAGGACTTCACCGGCAAGGACAAGATCGCGCTGCCCGCGGTGAAGGTGTCGATCCAGGCGGTCACGCTGCAGATGGCAGCGGCCAAGGCGTTCGGCGAGAAGAATGCATTCAAGCTGGATTCGTTGACGGTGTCGATGTCGCACCCCGAAGCGGAAGCGGCGATGCTGTCCGGGCACAGCGAAATTACCGCTCATCTGACTTCGCCTCCGTATCAGTACCAGGAACTGAAGGATCCGAAGGTCCATCGCGTGTTCAGTTCGTTCGA
>JBDZVW010000187.1:0-5625 GCA_040255885.1 Betaproteobacteria bacterium | reverse complement strand
TCAACGTCGGCATCGGCACCGACGGCGCCGCCAGCAACAACCGGCTCGACGTGCTCGGCGAAACGCGGCTTGCCGCACTGCTCGCGAAGGGCACGGCCGCCGACGCCACCGCGGTGCCGGCACACACCGCGCTTGCGATGGCAACGATCAACGCGGCGCGTGCGCTCGGCATCGATAACCGTACCGGCTCACTCGTTCCCGGCAAGCGCGCCGACATCACCGCGATCGACTTTTCCGCGCCCGAGCTTGCACCGTGCTACGACCCCGCGTCGCACGTGATCTACGCCGCCGGCCGCGAGCACGTGAGCCATGTCTGGGTCGATGGCGAACTGCTGGTCGAGCACGGCAACCTCACACGCATCGACAATGCAGAACTCGCGCGCAAGGCGGCGTACTGGCAGGACAAGATCAAAGGGTAGGAATCAGGATTCGGGATTCGGGATTCGGAGTTCAGAGCGCATATCCCAATGGCCGTCAATTAACGATTACAATGCAATCTCTATCCCGGCCCGATTCCTGAATCCTGGTTTCTGATTGCTGAATCCTGCCTCATGATTAATGTCGATCCCGTCGAAATCGAGAAATTCAGCCAGCTCGCGCACCGCTGGTGGGACACCGGCAGTGAGTTCAAGCCGCTGCACGACATCAATCCGCTGCGCCTCGATTACATCGACGGCATCGCCGGCCTGAACGGCAAGACCGTGCTCGACGTCGGCTGCGGCGGCGGCATACTGGCCGAAAGCATGGCCGCGCGCGGCGCACAGGTGACGGGCATCGACCTTGCCGAAAAACCGCTGAAGGTCGCGCAGCTGCATCTGCTCGAATCGGGCCGTGAAGTGGAATACCGGCTGATCTCGGCGGAGGACCTGGCACACGAACAGCCGGCGCACTTCGACGCCGTCACGTGCATGGAAATGCTCGAGCACGTGCCGTCGCCGGAAACGACAGTGAAAGCCTGCAGCGAACTGGTGAAGCCAGGCGGCCACGTATTCTTCTCGACGCTCAGCCGCAATCCGAAAGCCTATCTGCTGGGTGTGATCGGCGCCGAATACCTGCTGCGTCTGCTGCCGCGCGGCACGCACGACTACACCAAATTCATCACGCCATCGGAACTCTCCGCGATGTGCCGGCGCGCCGGCCTCACGGTCCGGCACATTACCGGCATGAGCTACAATCCGCTGACCAGAACGTATTCGCTGGGTGCAGCCGCCGACGTCAATTACATCCTGCATTGCGAGCGCGACTGACATTCATGACCAAAGCCGTTCTGTTCGACCTCGATGGCACCCTCGCCGATACCGCACCCGACCTCGGCGCAGCACTCAACCGCATGCGCGCTGCGCGCGGACTCGACGCCGTGCCGATCGACGAAATCCGGCCGTGCGCGTCGCACGGCGCACGCGGCCTGCTCGGCCTCGGCTTCGGCGTATCGCCGGCGGATGACAATTACGAAGCGCTGCGCGACGAATTTCTCGACCTTTACGAGCGCGATCTGTTCAACGAGACGCGGCTCTTTCCCGGAGTGGCCGAACTGTTGAATACGCTCGAGGCACGCAGATTGCCGTGGGGCGTCGTCACCAACAAGGCCGAACGCTTTGCGCTGCCGTTGCTGGAACTGATGGCGCTGACGGACCGCGCCGCCTGCATCATCGGCGGCGACACCACCGGCAAGACCAAGCCCCACCCGGAACCGCTGCTTGCCGCCAGCCGCCACATCAACGTTCCGTCCGGCGACTGCATCTATGTCGGCGACGACCGGCGCGACGTCGAGGCGGCGCTGGCTGCCGGCATGCGTTCGGCGGTCGCGAAATACGGCTATCTGAATGGCAGCGATCCGCTGACATGGGGCGCGACCTGGCTGATCAGCCACCCTGCCGACCTGCTCGCCCACATCTGAAGTATCCCTGCCTCTCTGCTATAATGAACTGCGCTTGAAATTTGCTGCGCAGAACCTATATTGAAATTCCGGGGGCGACCTGGTTTCGACAGGGGTTGCGAAGCAGCGCGGGGCATGCCAAGGGGCAGTTCCTTGTAAATCCACTGCAATCGCAAATTTAACTGCGAACGACGAAAACTACGCTCTGGCGGCTTAATCCCGCCGGACCTCGCACCGGTTGGCGCATAAGCCGGGCGGCGTAAAAAACCGCAGCGAGGTTATTTGATGCGATCGTGCACGTCCGGGTCACTTGAGCGTGCATTAAAACCAAGGTGACTGGCCGGTCGTCAGCCTGTTCGTCGGCGGTCGACGGGTAAGATAAAGTTGACGCACTAAGCATGTAGTCCCGACTGTAGAGGACTTCTGGACGCGGGTTCGATTCCCGCCGCCTCCACCAACCCACAACCTTAACGCGTCCGTTAAGGTTATCTATTAAAGTCTAATAACGTCTACAACATGCCGCGTAACGGCGTGTTTTTTCTTCTGTTTTTATAGCTCCACCGCGTTATAGTTGTCTAGTATCGTATCGTAAAGCCTCTTTACATCAAGCCCGTAACGGGGGTATTTTCTCGGGGTATCTCGATCGAATGATAAACAGATACCCCAAAATGCCCCTGACCAACACCGCGATCCGCAGCGCGAAGCCGCGAGAAAAAGCCTACAAACTTTTCGATGGCCGCGGTCTGTTTCTGTTGATCAAGCCGGCCGGCAAGTATTGGCGCTGCAAGTACCGTTTTGCGGGGAAAGAAAAGACCCTTGCCTTGGGCGTCTATCCTGACGTTTCTCTCAAGAGCGCCAGGGCGCGGCGCGACGATGCGCGCAAGTTGCTGGCGGACGGCGTTGACCCGATGCACGTCCGCAAGGCCGAGAAAGCAGCGCGTGTAGACCTGGCCGCAAATAGTTTTGAAATGGTCGCACAAGAGTGGTTCGCTAAGTTCGCGCCGTCGTGGGTGGACAGCCATGCTGATCGAATCATTCGCCGGCTACGGCGCGATATTTTCCCGTGGATTGGCAGACGGCCGATTGTTGAAATCAGCGCGCCGGAATTGATGACCGTGCTGTGCAGGATCGGAAGCCGCGGCGCAATCGAGACTGCGCACCGCGCGAAGCAGAACTGCTCGCAGGTTTTCAGCTATGCGGTGGCGACCGGCCGTGCGGAGCGCAACCCTTGCGCAGATCTGGGCGAGAGCCTCAAAAAGGCGCTACCACCCGGGGACAAGAAGCACCACTCTTCGATCACAGAACCCCAAGCCGTAGGCGAATTACTGCGCGCAATAGACAGCTACCGGGGCTCGCCAGTCACGATGCGCGCCCTACGCCTCGCGCCGTTGGTGTTCGTTCGGCCAGGAGAGCTGCGCCGTGCCGAGTGGGCGGAGTTCAATCTTGACGGCGCTGAATGGCGTATCCCTGCGGAGAAAATGAAGATGCGCGTCATGCACATCGTTCCGCTGGCAACACAAAGCCTCGTGATTCTACGCGAGCTGCAGGCGCTCACCGGGGCCGGGCGCTATGTCTTCCCCAGCATACGCACGGCGGCGCGCCCGATGTCGGAGAACACAGTCAACGCCGCGCTACGCCGCCTCGGTTACAGCAAGGACGAGATGACCGGGCACGGGTTCCGTAGCATGGCCAGCACGATCCTGAATGAACAGGGTTGGCATCGTGACGCGATCGAACGCCAGCTCGCCCACGCCGAGCGCGACCAGGTGCGTGCCGCCTACAACTACGCCGAGCACTTGCCCGAGCGCCGCAAGATGATGCAGGCATGGGCTGATTATCTCGACCGCCTGGCACTCGGCGCCGAGGTGGTGCCGCTGCGCGCCTGATCCCCGTTCTCCCCCGCCCCAACAAAGCCCGCCACAGAGCGGGCTTTTTCATTCTGCAAAGGGATGGGGTACATGACTCTGTTAGACAGTATTAACCTGCGCGTGTGGGGCGCCAATAAGCGGCGTTAGCCTGTTCGCGAGGCGGTGCGCTTGATGTTGTTAAGCCCCTTTATGCTTGGCTGACATTGTTTCGTCATGGAGGACATATGGATTCGGATCAAATCTTACGCCCGGCAGCGGCTGCAACAAAACTAGGGGTGTCGCGCGCCACGCTGTACGTGTGGGTTAAGGCGAAGCGATTGCCGCCGCCGATCAAGTTAGGCCCGCGCGTGAGCGGATGGCGGCAAAGCACGCTTGACAACTTCCTTGCGGCGCGCGAGTTGGAGGCAGCGTGATGCCCATCAGAAACGAATTCGCCCCGCCAGGTGACGGCCTGGGCGGGGCGCAAAGACAAACAGATTTCAATGTGGATTATAGCAACATCATCGGCGTGAGCAATCCCCAGCCGCTTTTGGAGCTGCGCCCGGAGAACATTCCTGCAACGCTGAAAGCCTTCCGCAATCGCTTTGCACCCTGGGAGGCGGTGCCGCGTCCTGGCAAGGCCAAAGTCGACAAGGTGCCCCTTACGCTCCGCCTGAAAGGCGCATCCACCAAACACCGCTGGTGGAGTCTTGACGCAGCTCTACGCGCCCACGATGACAGTCTGGGTGTAACCGCCGGCGTCGGCTTTCTGCTGACCGTCGATGAAGATGCCGGGTTACCGCCGCACGGCATCGTTGCACTGGATCTCGATAACTGTGTGATCAACGGCATCGTTGAGCCGCGGGCCCAGGAGATCATCAGACGCGCGAGAAGCTACGCGGAGCTATCACCATCAGGCCGTGGCGTCCGCATCTTCGTGCGTGGCACCATCGCCGGGGACTGGGTAAATAATGACCAGGGCATCGAGGTGTACGGCGGGCACGGCGGGCGTTATGTCACCGCCACAGGCCATCGGCTGCCCAACACCCCGGAGGACATCCAGCCCGCGCCTGACGTTTTTTTCGATTGGCTTGAGGCCACATATCGGAAAGCCCCGGCGCAGCCCACGGCCTCCATCGATATGCCGGAACTGCTGCCCGAGGACCAGTTGCCCGCGATCGAAGATCTCGAGCTTCCGTCTCCCGTGCAAAGCTTCCTCAATGGCGGCCCTGTTGCCGATCGCTCGAAGATGGTCGCCGCCACCGCGCACGCGTTCTACGAGGCGACCACAGGGGCCGACGGAGTGCCGCGCGACGGTGTCGTGCTGTCGCTCCTGGCGTATCAGCCGGAGGTATGGAAAGTTGCAACGGACCATCGCCCGCGTGGCGATGATGACCAGGCGCATGCAGCGGCCGTCAGCTACCTGTGGGATCACCACTGCATGAAAGTGCGTGGAAGCGTCAGCCCGGTGATCAACGATTTCGATGTGATCGAAGAGCCGGCGGGCTCGCCCAAGCGCTTCACACCGGTGCCGGCGCACGAATTCGCAGCGGGCCAGGCACCCGGATACCTCATCAAGGGCGTGCTGCCCAAAGCTGGTGTTGGTGTCCTCTACGGCGAATCCGGCGGCGGTAAATCCTTCGTCGTCGCCGACATGGGCATGGCGGTGTCGCGCGCCGTTTCGTGGCGCGGGCACCAAGTGAAGCCAGGCCGCGTCGTCTACATCGCCGCCGAAGGCGCCGGGGGCTTTCGCAAGCGCCTTATGGCATACGCGCGACACACCGGTATTGACCTGGCTGATGTGCCGTTCGCGGTCATCGCCGACACGCCGAACCTTCTGCAAGACGATGACAAAGCGATTGCTGCCCGCATCAAGGAAACAGGCGGGGCAACGCTGATCAT
>JBDZVW010000186.1:0-5677 GCA_040255885.1 Betaproteobacteria bacterium | reverse complement strand
GCCGTTCCACGGCATGAACGCGACCAGCATGTTCTGGCCCAGCGCCAGCTCGCCGGTATCGGTCGAGGCGCCGTCGGCAACCACGTCGCCACGCGCAATGTGATCGCCCACTTTCACCAGCGGCCGCTGATTGATGTTGGTGTTCTGGTTGGAGCGCTGGTATTTGACGAGGTTGTAAATGTCCACCCCGACTTCGCCGGCAGTGGTTTCCTCGTCGTTCACACGCACCACGATACGGCTGGCATCAATGTAGTCGACCACGCCGCCACGCAGCGCCTGAACCACGGTACCGGAATCCACCGCCACCGTACGTTCCAGGCCGGTGCCGACCAGCGGCTTTTCGGCGCGCAGGCACGGTACGGCCTGGCGCTGCATGTTGGAGCCCATCAGCGCGCGGTTCGCATCATCGTGCTCGAGGAACGGGATCAGCGATGCTGCCACCGACACGATCTGCGCCGGCGCCACGTCCATGTATTCGATGCGGTCCGGCGTCGAAATCGTGAATTCGTTGTGATTGCGGCACGACACCAGCTCGTCGACGAAGCGGCCTTCCGAGTCGAGCGCCGCGTTCGCCTGCGCGATCATGTAGCGGCCTTCCTCGATCGCCGACAGATAATGGATCTCGTCGCTCACCCGGCTGTCGACCACCTTGCGGTACGGCGTTTCCAGAAAGCCGTACTCGTTGGTGCGCGCATACAGCGCCAGCGAGTTGATGAGGCCGATATTCGGCCCTTCCGGCGTCTCGATCGGGCACACCCGCCCGTAGTGCGTCGGATGCACGTCGCGCACCTCGAAGCCGGCGCGTTCGCGCGTCAGGCCGCCGGGGCCGAGCGCCGACACCCGCCGTTTGTGGGTAATTTCGGACAGCGGGTTGGTCTGATCCATGAACTGCGACAGCTGGCTCGAGCCGAAAAACTCGCGCACCGCCGCCGACACCGGCTTGGCGTTGATCAGATCATGCGGCATCAGATTGTCGGATTCCGCCTGCGACAGCCGTTCCTTGACCGCGCGCTCGACCCGCACCAGGCCGGAGCGGAACTGGTTTTCGGCCAGTTCGCCGACGGAACGCACGCGGCGGTTGCCGAGATGGTCGATATCGTCGATCTCGCCGCGGCCGTTCCTGAGATCGACCAGGATCTTGATCACGGCGACGATGTCTTCCGGCGACAGCGTGACCGGGCCGGTCAGCTCCGAGCGCCCGATGCGGCGGTTGAATTTCATCCGCCCCACCGCGGACAGATCGTAGCGCTCGTCGGAGAAGAACAGGCCGTTGAACAGTGCCTTCACCGACTCCTCGGTGGGCGGCTCGCCGGGGCGCATCATGCGATAGATCGCCACCTGCGCCGCGGTCTGGTCGGCGGTCTCGTCGATGCGCAGCGTTTGCGCGATATACGCACCCTGATCCAGATCATTGGTGTAAATCGTCTGAATCTCGCCGACATGCGCTTCGCGCAGCTTGGCCAGCAGATCCTCGGTGATCTCGTCGTTGGCGCTGGCGACAATCTCGCCGCTGTCGGTATCGATCACGTTTTTCGCCAGCGTGCGCCCGATCAGAAACTCGTCCGGCACCGCGATGCTGCGCAGACCGGCCTGTTCCATCTCGCGTACGTGCTTGACGGTGACGCGTTTGTCCTTCGCAACGATCAGCTTACCGTCGCGAGTGGTGACGTCAAAACGCGCGACTTCGCCGCGCAGCCGGTCCGGCACTACCTCGAATTCGGTGCTGTCGCCGGCAAGACGGAACGTATCGAACACGAAGAACTCGGCCAGAATCTGTTCCGGCGTATAGCCCAGCGCCTTGAGCAGGATCGTCACCGGCATCTTGCGGCGGCGGTCGACGCGGAAATACAGGTAATCCTTCGGATCGTATTCGAAATCCAGCCAGGAGCCGCGATACGGGATCACGCGCGCCGAAAACAGCAGCTTGCCCGAAGAATGGGTCTTGCCGCGATCGTGCTCGAAGAACACGCCGGGCGAGCGGTGCAGCTGCGACACGATCACGCGTTCGGTGCCGTTGATGACGAAGGAGCCGGTATCGGTCATCAGCGGAATCTCGCCCATGTAGACTTCCTGCTCCTTCGACTCCTTCACCGGGTGCCGTTCACGGCCGTCCTTCTGTTTGACCTTGGGGGCTTCCTTGTCGCGCAGGATCAGGCGCACTTTCGCGCGCAGCGGCGCCGCATAGGTCAGTCCGCGCTGCTGGCATTCCCGCACGTCGAACGGCGGTTCGCCGAGCGTATAGCTGATGTAATCGAGCGCCGCCGTTGCGGAATGGCTCTCGATCGGAAAAATACTCTTGAACGCGGCTTGCAGCCCCTCGCTCTTGCGGTCATCCGGCGCCGTGTCGGCCTGCAGAAATGCGGCAAAGGAATCGAGCTGGGTCGCCAGCAGGAACGGCACCGGCAACACGCTGTCACGCTTCGCAAAACTCTTGCGAATGCGCTTCTTCTCGGTAAAAGAGTAACTCATATCAACCCCACGGCAGAGTAACGTTCGGGATAAACGAGGGCGGCACGGAACGCGCGGCGTGCGTTGGCGCACGACACGCAACAGGCACGCCGGAAGCCACCGGTCCCGGCATGCCGATCAAAAACGGTCGAATGCAGCGTCGGTTCAAATCGGAAAGGCCGGCGGCGCGCCGCCAGCCCCTCCTTCGGTTTACTGCTTATTTGATTTCGCAGGTTGCGCCCGCTTCGGTCAGTTGCTTGGCGATCGCGTCCGCATCGGCCTTGGAAATGCCTTCCTTGACCGGCTTCGGCGCACCGTCCACCAGATCCTTGGCTTCTTTCAGCCCAAGGCCGGTGATCGCACGCACCACCTTGATGGTGTTCACCTTGTTGGCGCCGGCGCCAGTCAGCGTCACGGTGAATTCGGTCTGCTCTTCCGCCGCAGCCGCACCACCGCCGCCGGCGGCCGGAGCGGCAACCGCCACCGCAGCGGCGGCCGAGACACCGAACTTTTCTTCCATTTCCTTGATCAGGCTCGACAGCTCGAGCACGCTCATGTTCCCGATTGCATCCAGAATTTCAGCTTTGGCCAATGCCATTTCAGTCTCCTGTGTATATGTCTGTGAGAGTGAGGAGTAAGGTGTGAGGTGAAAAAACCTCGAATACGCCTCACCGATTCATCAAGCAGCCTTTTCCTTTGCGTCCCGCACCGCCGCCAGCGCACGCACGAACTTGCCCGGCACCTCGTTCAAGGTACGGACGAACTGCGTCACTGGTGCCTGCATCGTTGCGATCAACGTCGCGAGCAGCTGTTCCCGTCCCGGCAGTTTGGCCAGATCGGCCACGTCCTTTGCGGACATGACCTGATTCGGCATCGCACCGACCTTGATCGTCAGCTTTTCGTTCGCCTTCGCAAATTCGTGCAGCAGCTTGGCGGCCGCCACCGCGTCGCTGGAAATGCCGTAGGCGAGCGGTCCGGTCATGTGATCGGCCAGCCCTGCAAACGGCGTGTCCTTGACGGCACGGCGTACCAGCGTGTTTTTCAGCACGCGCAGGTAAACGCCCGAACCGCGCGCCTTTTTGCGCAATTCGGTCATGTCCTGCACCTGCAAGCCGCTGTATTCGGCCAGGACGACGGTCTGGGCGTTGGCGAGCTCACCGCTCACCTCGGCCACGACTGCCTGTTTCTGCTCAAGATTAAGACCCAAGGTCTGCCTCCTTAAAGTTAAGGATGACGGATGAGGAACGAAGCATGAAAAAATTCATCCTGCCGCCTTCCGCCTTCATCCTTCCAAACACGGCGACCTTTGATCCAGGAACAACAACATAGCCAAAATCCTGATTCGGGTACACCGTCTGCGTAGAGTTCAGGATTCAGGAATCAGAAGTCAGGATTCAGAACCAACCCGAATCGCTGACCCGCCCGTCACCCTTCAATTAAGCCTTGCCGCAGGAACCAGAAACCGCCCGGGAGATACCGCTGAATCCCGAATCCTGTAATCCGAATCCTGCCTCAAGCCTCTACGGTCTTTGACAACCCGCCGGAATCTTCCCCGGCAGCCCAAAGTCACAAAATCATTGCAACAACGTCGCGTGATCCACGCGCACGCCAACTCCCATCGTACTGGAAACGCTCACCTTCTTCAGATAGATGCCTTTGGCGGTTGCGGGTTTCGCCCGATTGAGCGCATCGATCAACGCCTTCAGATTTTCGACCAGCGCTTCTGGCGCAAACGATGCGCGGCCTATTGTGCACTGCACAATACCGGCCTTGTCGGTGCGGTATTGCACCTGGCCCGCCTTGGCATTCTTCACGGCACCCGCAATATCCTGCGTGACCGTTCCCACTTTCGGGTTCGGCATCAATCCGCGCGGACCCAGTATCTGGCCCAGCTGGCCGACGACTCGCATTGCATCGGGGCTGGCGACAACGACGTCAAAATCGAGCTTGCCGCCCTTGATGCTTTCGGCAAGATCCTCGAAACCGACGACATCCGCGCCGGCGTCCTGCGCCGCCTTTGCCTGGTCACCTTGCGCGAACACTGCCACTCGCACCGACTTGCCGGTGCCCTGCGGCAGCACCACCGAACCGCGCACGTTCTGATCGGATTTCTTTGCGTCGACGCCCAGATTGACCGACACATCAACCGACTCGTTGAATTTCGCGGTCGCGTTTGCCTTGATCACCTGCATCGCGTCGAGCGCCGGATAAATCTTCGTGCGGTCGGTCTTCACATGCAGCGCCCGATAGCGCTTCGAAGTATGTGCCATGTCAGATGCCCTCCACGTCGACGCCCATGCTGCGGGCGCTGCCCGCGATGGTGCGTATCGCGGCATCGGTATCCGCAGCGGTCAGATCGGGCATCTTGGTCTTCGCGATTTCCTCGGCCTGCGCGCGTGTGATCTTGCCCACCTTGTCGGTATGGGGGCGCGGGCTGCCTTTTTCAAGCTTCGCCGCCTTCTTGATCAGCACCGTCGCCGGCGGCGTCTTCATGATGAAGGTGAAGCTCTTGTCCTGGTACGCGGTAATCACCACCGGCACCGGCAATCCCGGCTCCATCTTCTGCGTCGCGGCGTTGAACGCCTTGCAGAATTCCATGATGTTGAGTCCGCGCTGGCCGAGCGCGGGCCCGATCGGCGGGCTCGGATTGGCCTTGCCTGCCGGTACCTGAAGCTTGATCAGACCGACGATTTTCTTTGCCACTTTACTTCTCCTATGAGCGGGTGCAAACGGATGCCTATGCATCCTCCCCAAAATTCTGTGAGGTGTGAGGGGTAAGGAGTGAGGAGCAAAGGTGCAGTCTGCCTACGCCTCACACCTCACGCCTGACTCCTCACTAAGCCTTTTCCACCTGTCCGAAATTCAGTTCCACCGGCGTCGAGCGCCCGAAGATCGTTACCGACACCCGCAGTTTGCTCTTGTCGTAGTTGACGTCTTCGACGTTGCCATGAAAATCGGCAAACGGTCCGTCCTTCACGCGCACCGCTTCGCCTACTTCGAACAGCACCTTCGGACGCGGTTTTTCCACGCCTTCCTGGATCTGGTGCAGGATGTTCTGCACTTCCTTGTCGCTGATCGGCGTCGGCTGGGTCGCAGTGCCGCCGACGAAACCGGTCACCTTGGACGTATTCTTTACCAAGTGCCAGGTATCGTCGCCCATTTCCATCTCGACCAGCACATAGCCCGGAAAGAATTTCCGCTCGCTGATGCTTTTCTGGCCGCTCTTCAT
>JBDZVW010000185.1:0-5705 GCA_040255885.1 Betaproteobacteria bacterium | reverse complement strand
CCGCGGCCGCGAAAACATCTCGGTGTATCGCGCGCGCATCGAGGAGGACGGCAGGAAAATCCGCAGCCCGGGACGTCGCCACTTCTGCAGCAAGTGCGGTTCCGCGCTATGGATGGCAGACCCGCGCTGGCCCGAACTGGTTCATCCGTTCGCGTCTGCGATCGACACACCGCTGCCGCGCACGCCGGAAACGCAGCACATCCTGCTCGACTTCGCGGCGCCGTGGGTCGAGGTGCCGAAGGCCAGCCGCCGCAACGTTCACTTCCATGAATTCCCGGACGAAAGCATCGCCGACTGGCACAAGCGGCGGCATCTGGAGCGCGATTGAGCGTTACGTTCGCGCGAAGGAACTCGCTGGCGCGATTCACTTCGCATAGTCGAGCGGCAACGCGGTCGTGTACTTGATCTGCTCCATCGCGAAACTCGAGCTGACGTCCGACAGATCGGCGATCTTGATCAGCTTCTTATACACGGCATCGTAGCCCCCGATGTCCGGCACCACCACCCGCAGCAGATAATCGATGTTGCCGCTCATGCGGTAGAACTCCACCACCTCCGGCACTTCGGCGACGCCCTTTGCGAAATGCGCCAGCCATGCCGCGTTGTGCTGGCTGGTCTTGATCGCGACGAACACCGTAACGCCGACATTGAGCTGCACCGGATCGCACAGCGCGACTTCCCGCCGGATCACACCCGCCTCCTTCAGCTTCTGGATGCGCCGCCAGCACGGTGCCGGAGACAGATGCACCCGCGCGGCAATTTCGGCCACTGGCAGCGACGCGTCTTCCTGCAGAATGCGCAGGATTTTCTTGTCCGTGGAATTCACAAAATAAATCTGGCAATATTATTGGAACGGAAATTTTATTCCAATAAAATGCGATTTGAAACGAATTTCATGTGCGGATCGCGGCCTGCACACTCCGGAACAGACAGTACGGAACCGCATCGGCAACGGCGCGACACGCTGCGACCTTGCATCGAACGTTGACCGGCCGTCCGTTGCTGTGCAGAATCGCCGGACGCTGCCCGTTTCACGCGCGAATTCGATCCCGGGAAAGGTGAAAAATGAATATTGTCTGGACCATCATTATCGGACTGCTGGTCGGCGCGATTGCCCGTTTCGTGCATCCCGGCGGCGATCGCATGGGCATCATCATGACGATCATCCTCGGCATCGCCGGCTCGGTGCTGGCCACCTACGCCGGCCAGGCACTCGGCTTTTATCACGCCGGTGAAGCAGCAGGTCTGATCGGCGCGGTCATCGGTTCCGTGATCCTGCTGATCGTTTATGGAATGATCAAAAGAAACTGATTACGCTCCGTCGCGCTTGGGCACCGGCGCGACTTCATCGCCCCGGCCGTCGCAAATCCGCGGTTCACGGTGACACGTGCCGCGCCCGCTGCCAGGGCGTCGCGCCACGGCGTGCCGCGAGCGCGCAGTGATTCAAGCAGGCCGGCAACAGTCGTCACACCAGGCGAAAGCGCCAGTCCTTCGCCAGTTCGTCCAAGCGCATCAGCCAGCGCTGCGAAATAAAGAATCCGCACCATATGACACTTCCCGTTTGACGGAATGGAGCCGACCGCGCCGCGATGCGTTCGATTTTTCCCCTCCTCGAATGAGGAGGGGCGGACGCAAAGCGGACGGGGTGGTGAGCGGTGCTGAAAAAAAAAACGACCACCCCTCCCGCTACGCGGGTTCGTGTTCCGCCTGTTGCGGTCGCGCCCAATCCTTCGCACGTTCAACCGCGCGCTGCCAGTCGGCCAGCAGCTCGCCCGCCTGCGAGCGTTCCATGCGCGGCTCGAAAACGCGTTCTGCGTGCCATTGACCGGTGATGTCATCGGCATTTTTCCAGAATCCGACGCCGAGCCCGGCGAGGTACGCGGCACCGAGT
Organism: Betaproteobacteria bacterium; assembly: GCA_040255885.1. GTDB lineage: Bacteria > Pseudomonadota > Gammaproteobacteria > Burkholderiales > JBDZVW01 > JBDZVW01. The sequence goes on along the minus strand of JBDZVW010000185.1, from coordinate 3,814 downwards.
GCCGTGGTTTCGGCCACGCGCGGGCGCAGGATCGGCACACCGAGCAGATCGGCCTGGAACTGCATCAGCAGGTCGTTGCGCGTCACACCGCCGTCCACCCGCAGTTCGGTCAGCCGGACATCCGCATCTGCCTGCATCGCATCCAGCACGTCGGCTGTCTGATAGGCGATGCTCTCCAGCGCCGCGCGCGCGATGTGCGCACCGGTGGTGCCGCGCGTCAGTCCGATCATTGCGCCGCGCGCGTAGGCATCCCAGTGCGGACTGCCGAGCCCGGCAAACGCCGGCACCAGATAGACGCCGCCATTGTCGGGGACGCTCGCCGCCAGCGCCTCGACGTCGCCCGACGAACGGATGATGCCGAGCCCGTCGCGCAGCCATTGCACCACCGCGCCGGCGACGAACACGCTGCCTTCGAGCGCGTAGTCACGGCGCCCATCGATCGTCCACGCCGCCGTTGCAAGCAGCCGGTTGTGCGAATGAATGCGCTTGTTGCCGGTATGCATCAACATGAAACACCCGGTGCCGTAGGTGTTCTTGACCATGCCCGGCGTGATGCAGCGCTGTCCGAACAGCGCCGCCTGCTGGTCGCCGGCGACGTCGGCAATCGGAATTCGTGCCGCGAACAGCCTGCCGGCGGTCTCGGCGATCACGCCCGAAGATGGCTGCACAGCCGGCAACATCTGCGCCGGCACGTCGAACAGCGCCAGCAATTCGTCATCCCACGTGCCGTGATCGATGTCATAGAACAGCGTGCGCGACGCATTGCTGGCATCGGTCGCATGCGCCGCGCCGCCGGTGAGCTTCCAGATCAGCCATGAATCGACCGTGCCGAACGCCAGCCTGCCGGCCGCCGCCCTGGCGCGAGCTTCCGGCACGTGCTCGAGGATCCACGCCAGCTTGGTGCCCGAAAAATACGGATCGATCACCAGCCCCGTCTTGCGCGTGATCAGCGGCTCGTGGCCGGCGCGCTTCAGTGCGTCACACGCATCCGCGGTGCGCCGGTCCTGCCATACGATCGCGTTGCACACCGGTTCACCGCTCATGCGGTCCCATACCACGACGGTTTCGCGCTGATTGGTGATGCCGATCGCAGCGACGTCAGCGGCCTGAATGCCGGCACGCGCCAGCGCTTCGCTCGCCACCGCGATCTGCGACGCCCAGATCTCGTTCGGGTCATGTTCGATCCAGCCGGGCCGCGGAAAGATCTGCGTAAACTCCTTCTGCGCCAGCGCGCGAATTTCGCCGGCGTGGTCGAACACGATCGCGCGCGAGCTGGTAGTGCCCTGGTCCAGTGCGAGAATGAAGTTCATGTTTATTACCCGGATTTAACCGCCAAGAACGCCAAGGAAGAGCAGGTCAAAAAACAACTGCAACCGCAAAGGCGCGAAAGCGCAAAGAAAAGCCGCAAAGAACTTCTGATTTGGTTTTTCTTTGCGTCCCTTTGCGCCTCTGCGCCTTTGCGGTTATAGTTTTCCTCTGCGTCCCTGCGCCTCTGCGGTTATCGCTTTTGTTTTTGCCTTTCCTTGGCGTTCTTGGCGCCTTGGCGGTTCAATTCAACCCGGCAGCACAAATTCAAGATAATCGGTCACGATCGCGTCCACGCCGAGCGCGATGCAGCGCTCGTGCTCGGCGCGTATCTTTGCGCCCCACACGTAGTTTTTCCACCCTGCCCGTTTCACTTCCGCCAGTAGCGGCTCGTCGATCGCGCCGTAGTCCCACGCAAAGGTCCGCACCCGTCTGTCATTTTCCCATTCCTTCATCATCACGCTCGCGTCGCGCGGACGGCTGAATGAAATCAATCCGCAATCGACGTCAAGCGTCCGCGCGCAGGCGTGGATCACATCATGACGAAATGACGTCACCAGAAGCTGACGTTTGCCCAGATAGCGCTTCAATATCGCGAAGGCCGGCGCCGCCGCTTCCGGGTTCTTGATTTCGACGTCCCACAGCACGTCGGGGAACGCTTCCAGTACCTCGTCCAGCAGCGGCACCGGATGGCCGACATCACCTTCGATTTCAGCGCGCGACAGTTCCGCCACCGGACGTTGCTTCGGCGTCAGACGATCGTGAATGATTACCGCTTCGCCGTTGCGTGAAAGCCGTACGTCGGTCTCGATCGCGGTCGCGCCCGCACGCAGCGCCGCCTCGAACGCTTGCATCGTGTTCTGCGGGGCGGTGTGATGATATCCCCGGTGTGCAAAGACCAGCATTTATCCGCCTTTCATTTCGTATTCCGGAGCCGTACATTGCCGGCTTGCGGCTTTTGGAATATCTTAGCGCAAGAACGGAGTTATGGCTGATCCCACCGACATTCCCGACCCCAACCGCCGCCGCTTCCTGGGCGCCACACTCGCAACCGGTGCCAGCGTGCTGGCGGGGTGCGCAGTTCAGCCGCAGCCGCGCACCGAAGCAGCGCGCCGCAGCACGGCGACGCCGCTTGAACACCTGATCGTCGTCCACCGCGAGAACCACAGTTACGACAATTACTTCGGCAGTTTCCCGGGCGGCAACGGCACGGTCGCCGGGAACCGTGGCGAGGACGATCAGCCCAATCCGCCGCACAGCCGTGCCGCGGCGCTGCGTGGCTCCTGTACGACCGACGTTGGCAATTGTCACTACCTGGAACCGGACATCCCGAACTATTTCGCGTACGCTCGCGAATACGCGCTGTGCGACAATTATTTCGGCGAGATCCTCGGCCCTTCGATCCCGAACTATTTCGGGATGATGGCGACGAAAACGCCGGTGCTCTACAACCCGCGGCACGCGCGCGGCAAATTCGACCTGCCGAACATCACGACCCAGCTTACGGCGGCCGGTGTCTCGTGGAAAAACTACGACGCGCCGCACGGCCTGCCGTTGGTGACGCTGTTCAAGGACGCGGTGGCTAGCGGCAACATCGTGCCGCTAGCCACTTTTCAGGAAGACACCCGCGCCGGACGGTTGCCGGCCGTATCATGGCTGACACCGCATATCCGGGACAGCGAACATCCGTCGCACGGAGTCAAGCGCGGCGAAAACTGGGCGGTCCGGCACATCAACATGGTGATGAACAGCCCGGTCTGGAACAAATGCGCGATCATCGTATTCTGGGACGAATGGGGCGGCTTCCGTGACCATGTCGCGCCGCCGGTGGTGGAGCGTGATGGCAGGCTGCCGTTACGGCTCGGCTACCGCGTGCCCTGCCTGGTGATCAGTCCGTACGCGCGACGCGGACATATTTCACATACGCAGCATTCACACGTCAGCGTCACCGCCACCATTGAGCGCACGTTCGGGGCGAAATCGCTCAACTGGCGCGACGCCGGTGCACATGACCTGTTCGATTGTTTCGACTTCAATCAGACGCCGCGACCACCGCTGATCCTGAGCGAGCGGGCATAATTCCTGTAACGCCCGGAATTCTTGAATATAATATGTGCGACCGGCTGAAAAAGACCGGCGGCAAAACCGGCACCGGATCGTGCGCTACCATCACGGCCCGCCGCACTATCATAAATAACGCAACAACGAAAAAATACAGGGCAACAGGGGGTTCAGGTGTTTTATGCATTCTACGCGCTCGCAATCATCGTTCTGATTCTGCATTTCAACGGCTGGCTGAAGCGGCACAACATGGAATGGCTGGTGCTGCTGATCGCCGCCCTCACCTTTCCGGTAATCCTGTTTCTCCGATGATCGCTATCTGAGCAGCAGCGCGCCACCGCTCAGCATCAGCAGCACGGCGATGAAGCGGGTGAACGCGGTGTGACTGATATCCTTGCCGACACGCTCGCCGACGTGCGTGCCGGCCCACATCAGCGGCAGCATCAGC
>JBDZVW010000567.1:0-1521 GCA_040255885.1 Betaproteobacteria bacterium | reverse complement strand
CTTCTCTTCGCTCCTCGAAGCGTTTGCCGACGGGCCCTGCCGGGGATCCGCCAGCGTGGGGAACGCCGGCACCACGCCGAAGGCGTACAAAAACTGCGGCGCCCCGCGGGGCGCCGCTCAATGCATGCGATGCAATCTCGCCGGCAGTTACTGGATCGTCAGACGCCTGGCGCTGGTTGCCACTTTCTTCGGCAGCGTCAGTTCGAGCACGCCATCGGTATACTTCGCGACGGCGCCCGCTTCGTCGACGTCCTGACCGAGCGAAAATGCGCGATGCACCTTGCCGTAGCGGCGTTCCGAGCGCAGCACGCGTTCGCCGTCCTTCACTTCCCGTTCGCTACGGGTTTCGGCACTGATCGCGACCTCGCTGCCGTCGATCGCAACGTTGATGTCTTCCTTCTTTACACCCGGCAGGTCGGCGCGTACGGTGTAGGCCTTGTCGTCCTCGACAATGTCCACCTGGAAGCGTGCCGGCACCGAGCCGTTCGCGCCGACGGGACGCACCAGGAAGCCCTTGAACAGTTCGTCGAACGCGTCCTCGAACGGGCTGAATCGTGTAATGTTCGCCATCATCAATCTCCTTTAGTCAAAAGAATTCGGCAGCATCTGCCTTTACTCGGCATATGGATGCTGTACATCCGATTTCAAGATCCGTCCCGCGGTTCCGCCGCCCCGTGCTGGATTGCGGCGAGCAATTGGCGTTACACTGCCGCGATGCCGAAACAGCGGTGGAACGAACGCGCCGCGCTACTGTCCGCATTCTGGGCTCATCGGGGGATGGGCCGTTGCTCCGGCCGTTCGCCAGGAGCCCTGTCCAACACTCATTTGCGCCAAGGACGTTTGTTATAATCCGCCCATGAAAATTCTGAAGATACCTTTCACTGCGCTCCTTTTCTGCATCGCATTTCCGCTCTTCGCCGCAACCGCCACACCGTCGACGCCGCCGGCGCCGCAACCTTCCGCTTCCTCCCCGCTGGCGCAGCCTCCCGCGCCGCCGCCACTGACCGCCAAATCCTGGCTGCTGCTCGATTACAACAGCGGGCATGTGATCGCGAGCCAGGAGCCCGATGAGCGCATCGAGCCGGCGTCGCTGACGAAGCTGATGACGGTCTACATCGCATTCGACGCGCTCAAGCACAAGCGCATTACGCTCGACCAGAACGTGCAGGTGTCCACCAAGGCGTGGAAAACCGGCGGCTCGCGCATGTTCATCGAGCCCAACAAGCCGGTGACCGTGGAGCAGCTGCTGCACGGCATCATCGTGCAGTCCGGCAATGACGCGGCGGTCGCGCTCGCCGAAGCCGTCGGCGGCAGCACTGACGTGTTCGTGCAGATGATGAACCGCGAAGCCAAGCGCCTGGGCATGGCGCATACGCATTTCGTCAATCCGGACGGCTTGCCCGATCCGCAGCATTTCACGACCGCGCGCGACCTTTCCGTGCTGACGGCCGCATTGATACGTGATTTTCCGGAGTACTACCCGTATTTCGCCGTCAAGAAATTCACCTACAACAACATCAC
>JBDZVW010000184.1:0-5776 GCA_040255885.1 Betaproteobacteria bacterium | reverse complement strand
CTGCGCTGCCGCGGCCTGTTCGTCGATTTGCTGAAGATCGATTTCGATCAGCGGCGCTGGCTGGATGATTTTCTGGAAAACTGGCCGGCCGATTCACCCGCGCACCAGTCGTACTTCCGGCGCATCACCGACGGACCTTCGCTGGATGCACCCATCCTCGTCTGAGCCTGCGGGCGCCTCGCCGCCGGCATCCGTCAGCATTGCGCTGCTGCGCCGCCTCGACCAGACGCGCTGGAACCGCTTCCACACCGTGGTGACGATGGTGCTCGGGATCGGCTGGCTGCTGGATTCGTTCGAGGTCACGGTCATCAACAACGTGGTGAGCGTGTTCAAGGAAATCTGGCATCTCACCAATTTCGATGCGTCGTGGATCCTCAGCATCTGGTTCATCGGGCTGATGATGGGCGCGCTGTTCTTCGGCTATCTTGCCGACCGCTTCGGCCGCCGGCGGCTGTTTCTGCTGACGCTGCTGCTGTACGGCGTGTTCACCTTCCTCACCGCGTTTGCGTGGAATTACACGTCGATGCTGGTGTTCCGGTTTTTGACCGCGATCGGCGTCGGCGCCGAGTACTCGGCGATCAATGCCGCGATCAGCGAGTTCATCCCCGGCGCGCATCGCGGCAAGGCCAACGCCGCCGTGATGAATTTCTGGTCGCTGGGCGCGATCCTGGCGGCGCTGGTGTCGCTGTTTCTGATCAACAGCCTGCCGCCCGACGTCGGCTGGCGCGCGGCCTTCGGCTTCGGCGCGATCGTCGCCCTCGGCACCGCGGTGATGCGGCGCTACATCCCGGAATCGCCGCGCTGGCTGCTGGCGCGCGGCGAGACGGCGGCGGCCGGACACGTGGTCGGCGAAATCGAGCGCGGACACTGGCATGCGCCGCGGACACCGCACGTTGCGGTGCGCGGCACGCGGCCGATGCGCAGCTTTCTGTCGCAGACGATGGAGCTGATCCGGCGCCATCCCGGCCGCGTCGCGCTTGGCTGCGTGCTCGATTTTTCCGAGGCTGCCGGCTATTACGGGCTGTTCGCGTTCCTGCCGCTGTTCATTCTTCCGCAGCTCCATGTCAGTGCGCAATTCGTGCCGTGGTTCTATCTGATCGGCAATGTCGGCGCGCTGATCGGCGGCTTTGCCGTGGTCTTTCTGCTCGACCGCGTCGGCCGCAAGCTCACCGTCCCGGTGTTCTATCTGCTGGCCGCCGGCGGCGTGCTGGTGCTGGCGGCGGCCACGGCGACGCACGACTGGCGCTGGGTGCTGGCCGCGTTCACGCTGGCGAACCTGCTTGCGACCGGCGGCTGGATTTCGGCGTATCCGACGTTCAGCGAGATCTTCCCGACCGACATGCGCTCCACCGGCATCGGGCTGTCGATCGCGGTGGGCCGTCTCGGCGCCTTCGGCGCGCCGCTGGCGCTGACCGCGGTGGCGACCTTCGTCGGCATGATTCCGGCGCTGGCGCTGCTCGCCGGCTTCTGGCTGATCGGCGCCGCGGCGATGATCCCCTGGTACTTTTTCGGCGTCGAAGGTAGAAATCGAACGCTGGAACAAATGATCACACCGCAGCTGACCCGTTAACGCCTGTTACTCGGGCGCCGGGAGTATCGGCAACATCTGCATGTTGTCATTCCCGCGCAGGCGGGAATCCAGTGTCTTGAGCTTGTGCTGTCGCAAGAAGCCGGGTCCCGCCTTCGCGGGGACGACAAACCTTGATGATTGTCCGCTTTCCAAAAGCGGTTGAGCTGAGTGTGTTCCTTTATTTTTACCGACTTCTTGGGTAAATCCCATTCGATGCCTCTCATGCCGGCTGGCACGGTACATGCTCGCATCACGTGCGTGATAAAATTACGCTGTGTGGACAACGCCGACTGCCGGCTCGTCCCGCCATTCGATTTTCATGCTTGAAGATGTCATCACTGCCGTACGGGAGGTTGCCGCGTCGGCGGTCATGCCGCAGTTCCTGAAGACTGCGCGCAGCCGCAAGCACGATGGCTCGCTCTGTACCAGTGCCGACATTGCAGCGCAGGCGGCGCTGAAAACGCGGCTCAGGACGATCCTCGACTGCCCGATCATGGGCGAGGAGATGCCGCCCGAGGAACAGCAGCGGCTGTGGCGCGCCGGCGAGGACGCGCTGTGGTGCGTCGATCCGATCGACGGCACGTCCAATTTCGTCAACGGATTGCCGTATTTTGCGATCTCGGTGGCGCTGATGAAAAATCGCCGCAGCGTGCTGGGCGTCGTCTATGCGCCCTATTCCGACGAAATGTTCTGCGCCGAAAGCGGCCGCGGCGCGTCGCTGAACGGCGAATCGCTGCCGCTGGTGACGCACAACGCGGCGCTGCGCGGCGCGGTCGCCGGTGTCGATTTCAAGCGGCTGCCGCGCGCGCTGGCGTGTGATCTGGCGCGCACGCCGCCCTATTCGTCGCAGCGCAACTTCGGCTCCAGCAGCCTCGAATGGTGCTACACCGCGGCCGGCCGCTTCGACGTCTACCTGCACGGCGGCCAGAAACTGTGGGATTACGCCGCCGGCGCGCTGATTCTGCAGGAGGCGGGCGGCGCCGTGTGCACGCTCGAGAGCGATGATTTCTGGGCGAGTCCGCTGTGGCAGCGCTCGGTGGTCGCGGCGCTCGATGCGGAACTGCTGCACGCATGGTGCAGCTGGATTCGCGCGCATCTGCCGGACTGATTGCTTCTATCCGCGCTGAAAGCGGTCTAGAATCGCGCCTTTCCGGCAACACACGCGCTGCCGAAAGGACAACACGGCTTGAAAATCATCATCCTCGGCGCCGGCCAGGTCGGCGCGTCGGTCGCGGAAAGCCTGGTGTCGGAGGCCAATGACATCACCGTCGTCGATACCAACGGCGTGCGGCTGAAGCAGCTGCAGGACCGCTTCGATCTGCGCTCGGTGACCGGCAATGCCGCGCATCCCGGCATACTGAAACAGGCCGGCGCCGAAGACGCCGACATGATTCTCGCGGTGACGCAGAGCGATGAGACCAACATGGTCGCGTGCAAGCTGGCGGCGACGCTGTTCAACACGCCGACCCGCATCGCGCGCATCCGCGCCGCCGACTACCTCGAGCATCCGGAGCTGCTGACTCCGGAGAATTTCGCAGTCGATTTTTCGATCTGCCCGGAAGAAATCCTGACCCAGTACGTGGCGAAGCTGATCGAATTCCCCGAGTCGCTGCAGGTGCTGGAATTCGCCGAGGGCCGCGTGTCGCTGGTGGCTGTGCGCGCCTACCACGACAGTCCGCTGGTGGGCCGCGGCCTGCATCGGCTGCGTGCCGATTCGCCCCTCGAGGCGCAGGTGGCGGCGATCTTCCGCCACGACCGCGGCATCATTCCGGAAGCGGACACCGCGATCCAGGCCGGCGACGAGGTGTTTTTCATCGCCGCCACCGAAAACATCCGCAACGTGCTGCGCCAGCTGCGGCGCATGGACAAGCCGGTGAAGCGCGTGATGATCGGCGGCGGCGGCAACATCGGCCAGCGCCTGGCACGCGCGCTCGAAAACAACTACCAGGTCAAGCTGATCGAATACAGCAGCGCCGCCACCGAGCAGCTGGCGCAGACGCTGCACCGCACGCTGGTGCTCACCGGCGACGCCACCGACGAGGAGCTGCTGGAATCGGAAAACGCCGGCGAGATGGACGTGTTCTGCGCCGTGACCAACGACGACGAAACCAACATCATGTCGTGCCTGCTGGCGAAGCGCATGGGCGCGCGCAAGGTGATCGCGCTGATCAACCGCAGCTCCTACGCCAACCTGCTGCAGGCCGGTCAGATCGACATCGCGATCTCACCGGCGCAGGCCACCATCGGCTCGCTGCTGGCGCACGTGCGCCGCGGCGATTGCGTCGCGGTGCATTCGCTGCGGCGCGGCGCCGCGGAAGCGCTGGAACTGATCGCGCACGGCGACGCGCAATCGTCGCACGTGGTGGGGCGCCGCGTCGACGAGCTGAAGCTGCCGAAAGGCGCAACCATCGGCGCGGTGGTGCGCCGCCATGAAAAAGCGGCGGATGCCGCCGTGGAAAAGCAGGACGCTCACGACTACGAAGTGATCGTCGCCCGCCCGGACACCGTGATCGAGCCTGACGATCACGTCATCGTGTTCGTCGTCAACAAGCGCATGGTGCCGAAGATCGAGAAGCTGTTCCAGGTCGGCGTCGGCTTCCTGTAGGCTGTTTTCAGAGGGGAACGGATGCGACGACGGCTGCTGCCGCTGCTTCACGTGCTCGGTCTGGTGATCATGCTGTTCAGCCTGACGCTGCTGCTGCCGCTGGCGGTCGGGCAGTGGTACGGCGACGCGGCGCGTTCCTGTTATGACGAATCGATCGCAATCACGTTCGTCGCCGGCGGCCTGCTGTGGTTCGCGATGCGGCGTTTCCGGCGCGAACTGCAGGCGCGCGACGGCTTTCTGCTGGTGTCGCTGGTGTGGACGGTACTGCCGGCGTTCGCCACGCTGCCGCTGCTGTTCTATCTGCCGGGGCTGTCGTTCACCGACGCCTATTTCGAAACCGTCTCCGGCATCACCACCACCGGCGCGACGGTGCTGTCGTATATCGACACGCTGCCGCCGTCGATCAATCTGTGGCGCTGCGAGCTGGTGTGGCTCGGCGGCATGGGCCTGATCGTGCTGGCGGTCGCGATCCTGCCGCTGCTGGGTGTCGGCGGCATGCAGCTCTACAAGGCCGAGTTGCCCGGTCCGATGAAGGACGCCAAGCTCACGCCGCGCATCACCGAGACCGCGAAGGGACTGTGGCTGGTCTATTGCGTGATTACCGCGGCGTGCGTGGTCGCGTTCTGGCTCGCCGGGATGAACTGGTTCGACGCGCTGTGCCACGCGTTTTCGACGATGGGGCTGGGCGGTTTCTCGACGCACGATGCCAGCTTCGGCTATTTCAACTCACCGGCGATCGAAGCCGTTGCGGTCATTTTCATGCTGATCGCGGGCATCAATTTCGCGTCCCATTTCATGGCGTGGCGCGGCCGCTCGCTGAAAGTCTACGTTGCCGATCCCGAGGCCGGGATGTTTCTGCTGGTGACGCTGGGCAGCGCGCTGGCGATCGCGTGCTACCTGCGCTACACGCTGACTTATTCCGATTTCTGGACGGCGTTGCGCTACGCGGTATTCAACACGGTATCGGTTGCCACCACCACCGGTTTTTCCAGCACCAATTACGGCTTGTGGCCGATGTTCGCGCCGTTGTGGATGCTGTTCCTGAGCTGCTTCGCGACCAGTGCCGGATCGACCGGCGGCGGCATCAAGATGATCCGCGCGCGGCTGCTGTTCCGGCAGGCGGCGCGCGAGCTCACGCGGCTGATCCACCCCCAGGCGCAACTGCCGGTCAAGATCAAGCAGCAGGCGCTTCCGGACGCGATCGTGTTCGCGGTGCTCGGTTTCGTCTCGATCTATCTCGCGGTGATGCTGTTTGCGACATTCCTGCTGCTGCTCTCCGGGCTCGATCTGGTCAGCGCGTTCTCCGCCGTCGTCGCCTGCATGAACAACGCCGGTCCGGGGCTCGAGCAGGTGGGCCCGGCGACCACTTATGCCGGGCTCGACGATTTCCAGATCTGGGTGCTGACGATCTCGATGCTGCTCGGACGGCTGGAATTTTTTACATTGCTGATCGTATTTACGCCGGGATTCTGGCGCCGCTAGCAGATGGCGGGGCGGCGATTGTGAAGGGCCGGACAGCCGTTTACAATACGTTTGAGTCCGCCGAGCATGCACAAAGTCAATTTAACAGAGCATTTTCTAATCGCCATGCCGGCGATGGC
>JBDZVW010000002.1:0-24666 GCA_040255885.1 Betaproteobacteria bacterium | reverse complement strand
GCGCAGCCTGAACGGCCAGTGTTTCCGATTGTGATCGGTAGATAAGGGGAATGGCGACGATTGAAATATGCGAGACTGCCCGGCTTCGCACTTCATCGCGCTTTCTTCGGCACAAGTTTTACAAACGGCGCAGGCGACGGCAGGTCATGCCACGGCTGACCGTTGGCCGGAATTCCGGTCCAATGGCGGACGCCGTCGCGGCATTCCTGGGTTACCGGAAAATACAGCGTCCGTCCCGGCGCCGCAGGCAGTTTCATCATCAGGCCGAATGCATCGTAAAGATCGTTCGGCAATGGCCCGCCGCGCCACTCGACTTCAGCGACGCCTCCGATGATCTGCTTGCCGTGGTTTTGCGAAAGCGGCTGCTCCAGCTTGCGGCGCCTGATGCTGACTTTCCAGCCCGGCTTCATCTGCGGTGTCACGCCGGCGATGCCATCCGGGATCGCGATTCGCAGCGCTATCGTCGGTGAACCATTACAGCCGTGCGGCACGATGAAGCGGGTTTCGAAATACGATCCGGCGACGCCGGCATCCGGATGGGCGGTGACGTGAGCTAAAGCAGGACAAACGAAGCCAAGCAGCGTGAAAATTCCGCACGCGATGAACAAGCGCAGCACTTTCTGGTTCCTTTTCTAATCGGTGGTGCCGTGCCGGGATTCGCTTTTCAAGTTTCGGCCATCCGGACGGCGCGTTGGGTTGTGCCGATTGCGACGGGGCGAATTTAACGCATCGTCATGTGGATGCCCATGCGGCAAATTGCCGCATCGGTGTTTTGCGGAGTGTTGGCGAGCGTGATTTTGTGCTGCCGAGGGTTCGCGGTTATGTGCCGCGATCGGTCGCCATACAGGCCGAATTACGTACGGCTACTTGCGCAATGAAAACGACACGCCGCGCTTTGCGTATGGCATGAGCAACGACGAGCGTTTGCCGTCAGGCCGGCAACGGGTGGCTGCCGTTGAGCACCAGGTCGGCGCCTTTTTCGCCGATCATGATCGACGCGGCATTGGTGTTGGCGGAGATGATTTCCGGCATCACCGACGCGTCGATCACGCGCAGCCGTTCGGCGCCGCGCACCCGCAGTTGCGGATCGACCACCGCACGCGCATCACTGCCGATGCGGCAGGTGCCGACCGGATGAAACACGGTGCCGCCTTTTTCGCGTGCGAAGTCGAACAGCGCACCGTCATCCAGGCGATCGCTGCCCGGCAGCACTTCGCCATCGACCAGGTCGCGGAACGCTGGCTGTCGGTAAACGTCACGCAGCATTTTTATTCCGGCCACCAGCACCTTGCGATCGATCTCTTCGGACAGGTAGTTCGGTTCTATCAGCGGTGCGGCGAACGGATCGGCGGAACGGATCTGCAGCCGTCCGCGCGACGCAGGACGGCACTGGCAGGCCGACGCGGTGAATCCCGAGTAGTCGTGCAGCGGGTCGCCCGGCTTGTCGACCGAAAGCGGCATCACGTTGAACTGCATATCGGCGCGGCCATTGCCGGCGTGCTCGGTGGCGACGAACCCGCCGACCTGGCCGGCGCCGACGGTCAGTGGCCCGGAGTTCGTGAATAGCCATCGCAGCCCCATAGCCGCGAGCTTGAGCGGGTTGCGCACGTCATCGTTGAGCGACAGCCTGTGCTTCACGCGCACGATGGTGCGCGCCTGGTAGTGGTCCTGCAGATTTTCACCGACTTCGGGCGCATCGACGGCGACGTCTATGCCGTGCCGCCGCAGCAGCTCAGCCGGGCCGATGCCGGACAACTGCAGAATCTGCGGCGACTGTATCGTTCCGGCTGAAAGAATCACTTCACGCTCGGCGCGCGCGTTGGAGGTGGCGCCGTTGACGCGCCATTCGACGCCAGTCGCCGTAGTGCGTTCGAGCAGCACCCGTGTCACGTGCGCCGAGGTGATGACGGTGAGGTTCGCGCGCTGCCGCACCGGGCGCAGAAACGCGACTGACGCGCTGGAACGCCAGCCGTTGCGAATGCTGAGTTGATACGATCCGACGCCATAGTCGCTGGCGCCGTTGAAATCGGGGTTGAAAGGGAATCCGTACTGCTGTGCCGCCTCGACCCAGGCGCGGCAATACGGATGATCGTTCTTCAGTTCCGACACGCCCAGTTCGCCGTCGGCACCGTGGTACTCGCTGGCGCCGCCCTCGTAGCGCTCCGAACGCTTGAAGAACGGCAGCACCGCATCATAGTTCCAGCCGGTGGCGCCGTGTTTCTCCCAGCCGTCGTAATCCGCGTGCTGCCCGCGGATGTAGATCAGGCCGTTGATCGAGCTCGAGCCGCCCAGAATATGCCCGCGCGGCCACACGATGTCGCGGCCGGCGGTGCTTTCGCCCGGCTCGGTGTCGAACAGCCGCGAGAAGCGGGTGTCATAGATCGTCTTGAAGTAGCCGACCGGCAGACGCAGCCAGAAATTGCGATCGGGTCCGCCGCTTTCGAGCAGCAGCACGCGGACGGCGGGATCGGCCGACAGGCGGTTGGCCAGTACACATCCGGCGGAACCGGCACCGACGATGATGTAGTCGTATGCGTCAGTCGTCACGAATGTCTCTGGTTATCCCGCCTGTCCGCCGTGCTGCCTGCTCCGAGCCTCAGGCGCATTCCTTGATGGTTTCGAGATAGATCTTCGGATCGAAATACTGGTCGGCATGCACCGCGTTTTGGATCTTCGCGAACTTGATGAAGAAATCGCTGACCTGGTTGAGCCACTTGGTGACCGTGCCGTCGGCGTAGTACTTGCACCACTCCTTCGACGTGAACACCTTTTCGTCCTTGTACATTTCCTTCAGGTCTTTCAGCGGCACTTCCGAATACCAGTTCTTCTGGATCAGTTCCAGCGCTTTGTCGGTGTGATTGACCATGTAATCATTTGCTTCCGCCCAGCCCAGAATGATTTTCTTCAGGATCGGCTTGTTCTTCTCGAAATAGTCGTTGCCGGCGGCCCAGCCGTCGACGATCGCCGCATCGGGATAGAACGATGACGCATCGATCAGCATTTTTGCGTCCTTTACCTTTTCGCGCACCGTGATGTTGAACGGCACCCACAGCGCGACCGCCGGCACCGCGCCCGAGATGAACGACGCGACGGCGTCCGACATGCGTTGATTGACGACCTTGACCGACGATGGATCGATGCCGTTCTTGCGCAGCGCGGTGTCGAGAAACACGTGCGCGGTGGTGCCGGTGGTGGTCGCAATCGTCTTGCCGACCAGATCCTTCAGGCTGTGGATGCCGGCATTCGTATGCACCCACAGCTGCGCCGTGGCGTATTCGATGTCGTTCACCAGGAACATCTTGCCCTGGCCGCGCGCCGGGAAGTTCGAGATCACGGCGCCGGTGGTCAGCATGTCGATGCTGCCGCCGATCATCGCCTGGAACAGTTCCAGCCCGGTAACGAAGCGATGCAGCTCAAATTCGACGCCGTGCTTCTTGAAAAATCCGAAGTGCTGGCCGATCCACAACTGGCCGTCGACCGCGATCGTGTGCAGATAGCCGAGGCGCACCTTGGTGGTGGCGCCTTTTGCCGCGAACGCCGGCACGCTGAGCGAGCCCAGCCCCAGGGTTGCGATACCGGCACCGGTTTGTTGTAGAAACTTTCTGCGGTTGCTGTCCATTGCCTGCCTCCTTTGATTAATTGACGCGCTCGCCAGCGCGTTGTTGGCGTTCCTGCATTGCGTATTCCTTCATCACCAGGTTGCGGACGTGCGAACGCAGCTCTCCGAACTCGGCAGTTTCATGCAGCGATTCCTCGCGCGGGTAGGGGAACGGCACGTCGATGATTTCGCGGATGCGTGCCGGGCGCGCGGTGGCGACGATGATGCGTGATGACAGATAGATCGCCTCTTCGACCGAGTGCGTGATCAGCATCACGGTCTTGCCTTCCTGCTGCAGCACCTGCAGCAGCAGATCCTGCATCTGGCTGCGGGTCTGTGCATCGAGCGCACCGAACGGTTCGTCCATCAGCAGGAATTCCGGCTTCACCGCGTAGGCACGTGCGATCGCCAGCCGCTGCCGCATGCCGCCCGAAAGTGTTTTCGGATAGGCGTTCGCGAAATCGGTGAGCCCCATCAGCTGCATGTAGCGCCGGCAGATCGCACCGCGCTCGTCATGCGATGCGCGGTTGGCCCGCAGCTTGAGCCCGAACGCGATGTTCTGTTCCACCGTCAGCCACGGAAAGACGCCGTAGTCCTGAAAGATCACGCCGCGCTCGGAGCCCGGCGCGGTGATCGGCTTGCCGTCGAGCGTGACGCTGCCCGACGACGGCTGCACGAAGCCGGCGACGATGTTCATCATCGTCGTCTTGCCGCAGCCGGAGGGTCCGATGATCGACACGAATTCGCCGTTGGCGATCGTGTAGGAAACGTTGTCGACCACATTGAGCATTCCGGACGCGGTGTTGAACGACACCGATACGCGGTCGAACACGATGCGCGGCTGAGCCGTTGGGCCGTTCATGTCCCGATCCTTTCCTGCCACGACACCAGCCGGCGCGCGATCGCGCGCAGGATCAGGTCCATGATCAGCGCGATGAAGCCGATGCAGATGATGCCGACGTAGATGATGTCGAGCTGGAAAAATGTCGCCGCGTTCTCGATTACCGCCCCCAGGCCCTGGCGCGCTGCCAGCAGCTCGGCCGCCACCAGGGTCGCCCACGCGACGCCGAGCGCGACGCGCAGCGAGGTCAGCATGTGCGGCACGGTCAGCGGCACGATGACCTTGCGGAAAATCTCGCCGTCGGTCGCGCCCAGCGTGCGCGCGACGCGCACGTAAATCGGGCTGATCTGCGCGATGCCTTCATACATCACGATCACGCCGGCGAAAAACGATGCATAAAAGAGGATGACGACCTTCGCCACTTCCCCGATGCCGAAATAGACGATCACCAGCGGGATCAACGCAATCGGCGGCAAGGCACGGAAGAAATTGATGACCGGATCGATGAAACGGCGGATTTCGCGGTACCATCCGAGCACGAATCCGACCGGCACGGCCAGCAGGATGCCGAAGAACACGCCCAGTACGACGCGCTGTGTGGACATGTACATGTCGTGCAGCAGGTGCCCCTGCGTCAGCAGCTCCCAGAAGCGGTGCGCGACCTGCCACGGGGTGGGGACCAGCGCCGGGTTGATGAAGCCACTGCGCGCGATCGCGTACCATAGGACGACGATCACGATCCACGGTATGAGGATCAGTACGAATCCGCGCAGACGATAGATGAAGCGCATGTGCGGCGTTTCCGCCTTGCCTGACAAACTGATGGATGACATTTGAACGCAGTCCGGATCAAGCTTGCATGCCGACCGAGCTAAAGATACTATAGACCATACGTTTAGTGCAATAGCCGATGAACTCAATATTCAACCAGAGCCCGATCCCGCGTTACCTGCAGCTGGCGGACCTGTTCCGGCAGCGCATCGCGAAGGGTGTGTGGCCGTCGGGCCATCGTCTGCCGTCGCTTGACGAGCTGGTCAAGGAATTCGACGTGGCGCGCGTCACCGTGCGCCAGGCGATGGAGCTGCTGAGCCGCGAAGGCCTGGTGTCGCCGCAGCAGGGCAGGGGAACGTTCGTGACCGGCAGGGGCGTGCCGGATCGCTGGCTGCGGCTGCACACGACGCTCGATGATCTGGCCGAGGTTTATCGCGACACCAAGCCGCAGATACTGAACATCATCGAAAGCAGCGCGATGCCGCGCTTCGTCGACAGCGACGGCACGCCGGCGCCCGAATATTTTTACATGCGGCGGCTGCATTCGCAGGACGGCAGGCCGTACGTGGTGATCGCGATTTATCTCGACGATCGCATCTTTCGCAAGTCGCCGGCGAAGTTCCGCAAGCATACCGTCATCCCGCTGCTGCTCGACATGCCGGGCGTGAAGATTGCCCGGGCGCGCCAGACGCTGACCATCGGCAGTGCCGACATGGAAATCGCCGACTTGCTGAAAATTCCGGTGAACGCGCCGGTGGCCGAGGTGCGGCGGGTGTTCAACGGGCCCGACGATACCGTGATCTATCTGGCGGAAGCGACCTACCGCGGCGACTTCATCCACTTCGATATGGACCTTTGTCCGTAGCGCCCGCCATCCGCAAATGACGCCTTTTCGTATCGCGAGCGCGCGAGCGCTGGTTTATCGTGTGCCGATCACCACGCCGATCCGCACGTCGTTTGGTACGATGCATGATCGGCCCGCGGTGCTGATTCGTGTCGAGGACGACCAAGGCGCGGTCGGCTGGGGCGAGGCATGGTGCAATTTTCCGGCAGTCGGTGCCGAGCACCGCGCGCGGCTGTTCGGCAGCGTCATTGCACCGCTGCTGGCCGGGTGCTCGTTCGAACATCCGTCTGCCGCTTACGAGCTGTTGACGCAACGCACGCATGTGCTGGGCGTGCAGACCGGTGAGCCGGGGCCGCTGGCGCAGATCATCGCCGGCGTCGATGTTGCGCTATGGGATCTGTGGGCGCAACGTGCGCAACAGCCGCTGTGGAAGCTGCTGGGCGGATCGGCGACGGTGCCGGTTTACGCCAGCGGCCTCAATCCGGAGCATCCGGAGCGGCTGGCACTGCGCAAGCGCGACGACGGCTTTCGGGCGTTCAAGCTGAAGGTCGGTTTCGGCCGGCGTATCGATACGTCGAACATGGCGGCACTGCGCGTTGCGCTGGGGCGGGAAACGCGGATCATGATCGACGCGAACCAGGCGTGGTCGCCGGCACAGGCCGCCGAAGAGGCGGCGGCGCTGGCAGCGTTTGCGCCCTTCTGGCTCGAGGAACCGATCGTCGCGGATGCTGCGCCGGACGCATGGAAAGCACTCGCCGCCGACGTCCCGATTCCGCTTGCCGGCGGAGAAAACATCCGCGGCCGCGAAGCGTTCGCGCAATTGATCGGCTGCGGTGCGTTTGCCGTCGTGCAGCCGGACATCGGCAAGTGGGGCGGCTTCAGCGGCTGCCTCGAAGTCGGGCGCATGGCGCTTGCGGCGGGGCTGACGTTTTGTCCGCACTGGCTGGGCGGCGGTATCGGGCTGGTGGCATCGATGCACCTGCTGGCTGCAGTCGGCGGGGACGGACTGGTCGAGATCGATGCCAACGACAATCCGCTGCGCGAACTGCTGGCGGGACCGCATCCGGTGGTGCGCGACGGCACCGTGGAGCTGAGCAACCGTGCGGGACTCGGTGCGGCGCCCGATCTGGATGCAGCCAAAGCGTTTCTGGTGACCGTTTAGCACGCAGCCGGCGGCTGTGCGGCATTCTTCATCGGCCACCAGACGGCTGGACGATGTTCGTTGCGCCGCACGAACTTTCCCGGGTGATGCCCGTTCCATGCATGGCGTTGGTTTGCCTTTTGTTCATGCAACGGGCTGCTCAATAATGCCTGTTTTCTGATTCCGGCAACGCAGTCAGCGGATGAAGCTGCGATGTCGTGCCCATTCATCGCGGTTGACTGCGATCTGTTTATTGGTTTGAATGTCCCTGGAGCGGCATTGTCATAAATTTCGGAGATACGGAGTCACGAAACTTGGATTGGACTTCCCTGCAGGAAACCCTCATCGGGTTTTACAACCACTGGCAAAGCCTGGTTTACGCGGTTTTTATCCTGCTCGGCACTCTGGTCGCAACGGCTGTCATCCATCTTTTTCTACGCAAGAAACGCAAGCGTCCGAGCACGAGCGAACACGTTTGGCGTGATGCCGTTCTGGGAGCGCTTAACGCGCCACTGCAGTGCGTCGTGTGGATCGTCGGCTTGAGCATTGCCGAAGACGTGCTGACCGCCGGTGGACGAATGCCGTTTCTCGCAAAAACGTTTTCGCCGGCACGCGATGTGGTCGTCATCGCCATCGTGGCCTGGTTTCTGATCCGCCTGGCGCGCCGGGCCATCAAGAATCTGTATGTCCGCGCGAAAATGCTGAGCAAGGATTTCGACGAAACGGCGGCCGATGCGATCGGAAAATCTTCCACTGCCGTGATCGTCATTGTCGCCGCGCTGGTGGCGATGCAGACGCTCGGCTTCTCGATCGCCAGTCTGCTCGCTTTTGGCGGTGTTGCAGGCATTGCGCTTGGATTCGCGGCGCAGGGCCTGGTCGCCAACCTGCTCGGCGGCATCACGATCTACGCCAGCCGTCCGTTCAAGGTCGGCGACCACATTATCCTGCCGGACGCGAGCCTGATGGGCAACGCGCAATATATCGGCTGGCAGGCGGGCGAGGTGCAGCATATCGGCTGGCGCGCAACCCGCATTCTCGACTGGAACGGCAAGCCGTTTTATGTTCCGAATGCCAAGTTCAACACGCAGACCATCATCAACCACTCGCGCATGTCCTTTCGCCAGATATCGGAGTACGTGTACGTGCGGCTCGAGGATATCGACAAGGTTCCCGGCATCGTCACCGATGTCAACCGCATGCTGGAAGAGCACCCCGAGATGGGCGACTATCTCATATTCAGATTCGACAGCTACGGACCGTATGCGCTCAAGCTCTATCTGTACGCGTACACTGCAGGCACGGTCACCGCTTACACGGATTACATGCGCGTCAAGCAGGATCTGCTGCTCAGGATCGCGGCGATCATTGCGCGGCATGATGCCAAACTGGCTGTGCCGGTTTCCACCGTGTATCTGCCCGAAGGTCCCGCACTGCGGCGTGAGCATGAACCGCACGGCCCGGGACCGGTCTCAGCCGGCATCGCGGAACCGGACGGAATAAAGCACTGAGAGGCCGGCAAGGCGGGCGTGCGATCATTGATCATGGGCGCTCCCTGGCCGTGCCGCCGGTTTCAGAGGCTGCCGGCACTCCCCTATAATGGCCGGGATGGCGGCTAATCACTATCCGGCGGTACGCATCGGCTTCCGTTGCTGCGAGCGGTACGGAGCCGGGCATGTATTCGCGATGCTGGCGCTGATGCTGGCGCTGTTGCGGCCCGGCCACGCGCTGGCGGCATCGGAGCAGGGCGCCGCAACCGAGCGAATCCATGCCTTCGCCGCGGCGATGGCGCAGCAGCATGGATTCGATTCGGGCGCGCTGGCTGCACTGCTGTCAGGGATCACGCCCAGGCAGTCGATCCTGCGGGCGATGCACCGGCCCGCGACAAAGCGGCCGTGGTATGAATTCCGCGAACGCATCATGAGCGAACGGCGCATTGCCGCCGGCGTCGAATTCTGGAACGACAATGCGGACACACTGGCGAAGGCACAACGGCAATTCGGGGTGCCGGAAAATCTGATTGTTGCGACGCTCGGCGTGGAGTCGATGTACGGGCTCCAGGCGGGGAAGTTTCCGGTGCTGGACGCACTGACCACGCTGGCTTTCTATTATCCGCCGCGCGCCGATTACTTCATGGGCGAACTCGAAGCTTTCCTGTTGCTGGCGCGGCAGGAAAAGCTCGATCCGCGCCAGCCGCTCGGCTCTTATGCCGGCGCCATGGGCGCGCCGCAGTTCATGCCGGACAGCTATCGCAAATACGCGGTGGACTTCGATGGCGATGGCCGCATCGATCTTGGCAGTCCCGCCGATGCAATCGGCAGCATTGCCAATTATTACAATCACTGGGGATGGAGCAGCAGCCAGCCGGTGGCGGTGCGGGCGCAAGTCACAGATGATCAGAGTGTTGATGCGCTGATTGCCGCGGGAATCAAGCCGCACATCGCAATCGCCGATCTGGCACAGGATGGCGTGCGGCCATCGCAGCCGCTCGATGGCGCCACGCTGGTGTGTGTTTTTTCGCTGCAGACCAGGGAAGGTGAACAGTACTGGCTCGGGCTCAATAATTTCTACGTCATCACCCGCTACAATCGTAGCGTCAATTACGCGATGGTGGTCCATCAGCTCGCCGACGAACTGAGCGACAGGCGAAGCAGGTCACAAAAAGTCATGTAAATAATAATTACTATTAAATAAATATGTTACGAATTTATATGAATGTAATGGATGATTAGAAATTCGCCGGCCTTCTGGCGTTTTTGATGTCGCTGCGTCCCTTCGTCGATCACTATTGACAATAAAAATGAGAATAACTATCATTATTCCAATCGTTGTCGGATATTGCGACGTTCAGATTTCCGGCAACGGATTCTGTCATTCGAGTCGGAGCAGCTTTATGTATATATGCCTGTGCAACGGCATAACCGAACGCCAGATTCATGATGCCGTGAAGGGCGGCGTGTCGACGTTTCATCAGCTGCAGCAGGAGCTGGGGGTTGCTACCTGCTGCGGCCAGTGCTCGCAATGCGCGCACCAGGTGCTCGATGAGGCATGTGCTGCCAAGACTTCCCGCAACGGTTTCGACGAAGCACTTTCATTCTGCAACGCCGCGGTCGCGGCGTAAATTTTTCTCCCGCGGTTCCAGCCGGGCGGCTTCGCCCTCTATAATGTCTGTGGAATGTTGCCACGGATCGGGACCATTTTGCCGGGAGAATACGCATGAAAGGCGACAAGAAAGTCATACAGCACCTCAACCGCGTTCTGACGAACGAACTGACAGCGATCAATCAGTATTTTCTTCACGCGCGGATGTACAAGAACTGGGGCCTGAAGAAACTCGACGAACATGAATTCGGCGAGTCGGTCGATGAAATGAAGCACGCAGACCGGCTGATCGAGCGCATCCTGTTTCTGGAAGGCCTGCCCAATCTGCAGCAGCTCAACAAACTGCTGATCGGCGAAACCGTCGAGGAAATGCTGAAGTGCGATCTGAAGCTGGAACGGTCCGCCTATCCGGCGCTTACCGAAGCGATCGCGTACTGTGAATCCTGCAGCGACTATGTTTCCCGGGAATTGTTTGAAGACATCCTGGAGAGCGAGGAAGATCACATCGACTGGCTGGAAACCCAGCTCGATCTGATCGCGCGGGTGGGCGCGCAAAACTACCAGCAATCGCAGATGTAACGGCCGGCCCGTCGGGAAAGCCGGTTGCCGACAATGGCGGGGAGATACGGATTCAGTGCGGAATAATGCGGCGCGCGCCGTTGTAGCGCTTTTTCCAGTAGCGCTTCGTCATATCCGCGATCGTGACCGTTTCACCGGTGCGCGGGGCGTGAACGAAACGATGATCGCCGATATAGATGCCGACGTGGGAGAAGCGCCGATGGCGGGTATTGAAAAACACCAGGTCGCCGGGCCGCAGGCGGTTGCGCGAAATTTTGCGGCCGATGTGACTGAGACCCGAAGTTTCGCGCGGCAGAATACGGCCGGTCACTTCCTGGAACACATAACCGACGAGACCGCTGCAATCGAATCCGGTTTCAGGAGAGCGGCCGCCGAACGTATAGCGCACCCCCATGAAATCGAGCGCGTAGCCGACCAGTTCCTGCGCTTCTTCGAGATATTTGGCTGTCAGGGAATGCGATGATTCGCTGTCTTCGGAGGCGTGCGCCGAGTGGTGACGCGCCATTGCCGGCAAACTGATAAAAGCAATGCATGCTGCCCCGATGCACAACAGCTTTCTCACGAATCTCCCCTCTGATGATGAGATTATTGTAGTACTCGCGCGAGGGCGGCGCAAGGCGCATGAGCATTCTTTTGTGCAGATTTTGCAATATGAAAAGAAGAGTGAGTGCCGGACTTGCATTAAAATGTCGTAAGCATAATGAAAACAGGCGTGCACATGGCCGAATGTGGCAGACTTTGTTCACCATGTGAATTGACGTGCGCGACGCAGTGCGGCCGTGTTTTCAACGGCCCGGATAATCGATAGACGAGCGGCAGATGCAACGAAATGCACGAGTATTGGTGATCGACGACGAGATCGTGGTGCTGGCATTGATCCGGGCTCACCTCGAGTCGGAAGGCTACACGGTCGAGACCGCGGAAGACGGCGTGGCGGGGCTGGAGCAGGCGCGGCGCCTGCTGCCGGACGCGATCATTTGTGACATCGTCATGCCGCGGCTGGACGGTTTCCGGCTGCTGGCCGAACTACGCAAGGACGAACGCACCGCGGCCATTCCAGTGGCATTGCTGACCGGTCTGAGCGGCGAAAGCGGGCGCCAGCGCGCCGCAGCCGCGGGCGCTGACGCAGTGTTGATCAAGCCGCTGGATCGCACCGAGCTGCTGGCGGCGGCGCGGTCGCTGGTGACCGGCCGATCCGCCGCTTCCCAACCCGTCGCAGGAGCGCCGTTGCGGGTGGCGGAGCCGCCCGCCGTGTCCGGCCGCAGCGAGCGGCGCCATGTCGCGCTGCTGTTGTGCGAGAATCGCGATGAAGCTGCCGTCGCGGCGCTGGAGGAATATCGCACGCATATCGGCAATGTGGTGCTGCAGTACGACGGCCGGATCGCGAATGCCGGCGAATGGCCGCTGGTGGCAACGTTCGAATCGCCGGCCGACGTGCTGCCCGATTATGCGGGCCGCGCAGCGCGCGCGGCGGTGCACATGCTAGACGGCGCTCACGACATCGATGCCGGCGGCGTGCGCCGTCCGTCCAATCAGCGCGGTCAGTCGCCGAGGTTCGGCATCGCGTTGCATCTGGGGGAAGTCACCATCCATGAGTCGAGGGCCGGCCGGGCCGGCGACCGTGCAGCACGCATGACGGTCGGCGGTGATGCAATGGCGGTTGCGCTGGAACTGTTGCAGCACGGGCGTGAAATGCGCTGGCCGATTGCCGCCAGCGCGGCGCTGGTGCGGGCGGCCGGACATACCATCAGCGTCGAGCCCGGTGCAAAGGGCCGCTTCGTCGCCGATGGCCGGATCATGGAAGCGTTGCGGATTACCGGAAGCACGAGCGCCTAGCCGGAATGCCTGGCGGCGGAATCGAAAGTCGCGTTACGATATAATCGCGAAACCGGTCGCCACCGGCGCGTTTTGCCGGTTTCGGCCGTGCCTCCGCCGATGCGAAGGTCCGAGTGGCCGGAGCCGGGCGGTGCAGCATGGCGATAACAATGAAGCGGCGGCTTTTTACCGCCTATGCCAGCAGGGTAAACTTCGGGTACGAATCCCTGTCCATATTTGATCGACGCGGATCCCGATCAGAAGGCCGGGATCCGTGCCGACGAACAGGATGGCAGGTTCGCCTTAACAACAGAGGAGTTCATCATTATGTCCCGTTTTCTGATTTTCATGGTATCGATGTTCATGGCGGCCGCCGCGTGGGCGCAGCAGCCGATCACGCTGGGCGCGTCGGTGCAGCTCACCGGCTCGAAGGCCAATACCGGCCGCTATTACAAGGACGCCTACGATTTCGCGATCAACAAAATCAACGCAGATGGCGGTGTAAAGATCGGCAACACGCACCGCAAGCTGAAGCTCACGCTGCTCGACAATCAGTCCGACGTCAACCTGAGCGTTCGCCAGTATGTGCAGTTGCTGTCGCAGGACAAGGTGGATCTGCTGCTGGGCGGGTTTGCCAGCAATTTCGTCATTGCCGATTCCGCAATCTCGGAAAAGAACGAAGTGCCGATGGTGCAGGGTGGAGGCGCATCCGACCAGATTTACAGCCGCGGCTACAAGTACATCTTTGGCACGCTGCCGGCGGCCAGTGACTACTTCGGCAGCACCATCGAGGCGATGACCAAGCTCACTCCGAAGCCGAAAACCGTGGCGTTGCTGTATGCCGACGACGCGTTCGACGTGTCGGTTGCGAAGGGCACGCGCGGACTGCTGAAGAAAGCCGGTTTCGACACCGTGATCGATGAGCGCTACAGCAGCAACGCGTCGGACTTCAACACGCTGCTGTCACGCATCAAGAGCCAGCACGTCGACGCCGTACTGATGGCCTGCCATGAAACCGAGGCGCTGAACTTCATCCGCCAGGCGAAGAGCCTTGGCGTGAGCCCGAAACTGTATTCATTCACCGTCGGCGTCCCGAGCGCGGATTTCCGTCAGGCGCTGGGCAAGGATGCGAATTATGCCGCCGGCATGACCGCGTGGCTGCCGTCGCCGCAACTCAAGGATCAATGGTTCGGCGATGCCGCAAAGTTCGCGAAAGCCTACAAGGCGAAGTATGGCTATGAGCCGGACTACCACGCGGCTTCCGGCGTTGCGGTTGTCGAAACCGTCGTCAAGGCGATCGAGGCGGCGGGCAGCACCGATCCGAAGAAAGTGCGCGACGCACTGGCCAAGATCAATTTCGACAGCCTTTACGGCCACATCGCATTCGGCAAGACCGGCCAGATCAGCCTGCCGCAGACGATGATCCAGGTGCAGGATGGCAAGGTGGTGCCGATTTACGGATCGAAGGGCTTCATCGGCAAGCTCAAGTATCCGATGCCGGCCTGGAACAAGCGTTAAGTGGAGCTTCTCGCTCAGGTCTTTCTGAACGGCATTCTGCTGGGCGGGCTCTATGCGCTGATGGCGCTGGGGCTCGCCCTGGTGTGGGGCGTTCTGAATATCGTCAATCTCGCGCATGGCGCCTTCATCATGTTGGGCGCCTACGTGACCTATTACCTGTTCGTCGGCGCCCATATCGATCCGTTTGTCGCGCTGCCGATCTCGGCGGTGGTGATGTTCGTGTTCGGCTATCTCATTCAGCGCGGCATGCTCAATCTGGTCATCCGCGCGCCGATGTTCAACACGCTGCTGATTACGTTCGGCCTGGAAGTGGTGCTGACCTATCTCGCGCAGCTGGCGTTCAGTGCCGATTACCGCACGATCAATCCTTCTTACGCCGGTTCGAATTTCAATGTTTCCGGCGTGACGGTTCCGTACGTGCAGTTGCTGGCGTTCGCGATCGCGCTGGCGCTCACATTCGCCATGTGGGGGTTCCTGATGCGCACCCGGATCGGCCGCGGTATCCGCGCGTCCGCGCAGAATCTGATCGCGGCACGGCTCTACGGCGTGAATCCGCGCACCATTTATGCATTGACGTTTGGTCTGGGCACGGCACTCGCCGGCGTGGCCGGCGGGCTCTATGGCATGGTGTCCCAGATCAATCCGTACATCGGTGGCTCGCTCACTGCAAAATCGTTCGTGATCGCAATCATCGGCGGTCTTGACAACCCGCTCGGCGTCATCGTCGGCGGATTGTTCCTCGGCATCGTTGAATCGCTGACCGCGCTTTACATCGGTCCCACATACAAGGACGTGATCAGTTTCGGCATCCTGGTGCTGGTGCTGATTCTGCGGCCGTCGGGCCTGCTTGGCAGAACGACATGAAACCCGGCGTCGACAACCAAACGGCTGAAGAATCGGCGGGCGCGAACGGCGTGACGTCCGGCCGCCCGCGGCGCGGTGCGAAGCGCGTCCTGTGGGGGATAGTGCTGGCGATCATCCTGGCGGTGCTCGTCGCGGTGCCATGGATGGGGTCGCCGGTGATCGTGCAGTTCGGCATCAGCGTGCTGATTCTGGCGACGCTGGCGCAGGGC
The DNA here is from genome assembly GCA_040255885.1 of Betaproteobacteria bacterium. Classification (GTDB taxonomy): domain Bacteria; phylum Pseudomonadota; class Gammaproteobacteria; order Burkholderiales; family JBDZVW01; genus JBDZVW01. The sequence continues at coordinate 9,387 of JBDZVW010000002.1, read as the reverse complement.
TGGAACATCATCGGCGGCTATACCGGTTATCCCTCGTTCGGTAATTCCGTTTTTTTCGGGCTCGGCGCGTATGGTGTTGGCATCGCGATGGTGACCTACGGTCAGCCGTTCTGGGTCGGCATGCTGCTCGGGCTGGCGCTGGGCGTCGCTTTCGCGCTGGCGCTCGGGGTGCCGGTACTGCGCCTCAAGGGCCACTACTTCGCGATTGCGACATTGGGACTGGCGCAGGTGATGACCGCGATCGTTTCCAACATCAGCATTGCCGGTCAGAACATCGGACTGGTGCTCCCCTTGCTCAAGAGTGAATGGCTGTTCTACGAGCTGGCGCTGGGCCTGATGGTGCTGGCGACGCTGACGGTGTACTGGCTGTCGCGCAGCCGTTTCGGCTTCGGCCTCATCGCGATCCGCGAAAACGAGGAAGGCGCGAAGGTGATGGGCGTCAACACCACGCTCTACAAGGTGCTGGCGTTCGCGCTGTCCGCGGCATTCACTGCGCTGGCGGGCGGCATCTACGCCTACTACATCACGTTCATTGATCCGGTCGGCGTGTTCGACATCTCGCTCAACGTCAAGATGATCATCATGGCGATCTTCGGCGGCCCAGGCACCGTCTTCGGGCCGGTGGCCGGTGCCTTCATCCTGTCCGCCATTTCCGAAGTGCTGGCGACGCGCGTAACGAGCGTGGCCGCGATGTTCTTTGGCGTCGTCATCGTGATTGCGGTGATCTTCATGCCGCGCGGCATCGCCGACGTGATTCAGAATTTCAGGCGCACCGGCTGGCGCTACTTCAGCGAAAACGTCAGGACGCACCGGCTGTAGGCGCATGGAAAACATTCTCGAAGTTCGCAACCTGACGAAGCGCTTCCACGGGCTGGTGGCGGTGAATGACGTCAGCTTCGATCTCAGGCGCGGCGAAATCCTGGGGCTGATCGGTCCTAACGGCGCCGGCAAGACCACGCTGGTGAGCCTGGTCAACGGCACGCTCGAGCCGACTGCCGGCGACCTGGTATTCGAAGGCCGCTCGATCCGCGGCATCCCGGCGTTCCGCCGCGCGCATCTCGGAATCGGCCGCACGTTCCAGGTGATGAAGCCGTTTCCGGGCCTGAGCGTGCTGGAGAACGTGACGGTGGGTGCGCTGTTCGGCAAGGAAGGCGGCGAGCGCAACATCCGGCGCGCGCGCGAACAGGCGCGCGAGTGCCTGCAGTTCGTGGGGCTGGGCAAGCGTATCGACCAGCGCGCCGATGCGCTCGGCGGTCCCGACCGCAAACGGCTGGAGCTGGCGAAGGCGCTGGCGATGAAGCCGCGGCTGCTGCTGTGCGATGAGGTAATGGCGGGGCTCAACAGCGTCGAAATCGAAGAGGTCATCGAGGACATCAGGAAAGTGCGCGATCAGGGCATCAGCATCCTGGTGATCGAGCACGTGATGAAGGCGATCCAGAGTCTGTCGGACCGGCTGTTCGTGCTGCATCATGGAGAGAAGATCGCCGACGGCGCGCCGCAGGACGTGCTCAATGATCCGCGCGTGGTCGAGGCCTACCTGGGGCAGAAGCGGGCATGAGCGACGTGCTGCTGAACGTGCGCGGACTGAGCGCCGGCTACGGCGAGATGACGGTGCTGCGCGAAATCGCGATCCATATCCGGCCGGCGGAGATCGTGGCGATGGTCGGCAGCAACGGCGCCGGCAAGACCACCATGCTGCGTGCGCTGTCGCAGCTCATTTCATGGCAAGGCGACGTCGAGTTTGACGGCAAATCGCTGCGAGGCCTGACCCCCGACGAAGTGTTTGGCATGGGCATGGTGCAGGTGCCGGAAGGGCGGCAGCTGTTCGATCACATGTCGGTCGAGGAAAACCTGCTGATGGGCGCCTACCGGCGCAGCGACAAGGCCGCCATCAGGGACAGCCTGGACCGCAATTACCAGCTTTTCCCGAAGCTTGCGGAGCGCCGCCGTCAGCTCGCCGGCAGCATGTCCGGCGGCGAACAGCAGATGTGCGCGATGGCGCGCGCGCTGATGGCGGCGCCGCGCCTGATGATGGTCGACGAAATGAGCCTCGGGCTGGCGCCGGTGATCGTCGATCTGCTGCTCGACGTGATGGCCGAAATCCGCAAGCAGGGCGTCACCGTGCTGCTGGTCGAGCAGGACGTTTTCTCGGCGCTGCACGTCGCCGACCGCGGCTACGTGATGGAAACCGGCGAGATCGTGCGCGAAGGCACGGCCAAGGAACTTGCGGACGATCCTGAAGTGCGGCGCGCGTATCTCGGGCTGTAGTGGCGTTTTGGTAGTTGGTTCGGGGAACGGCCGTCGAATTTTTTCAAGCGCCGCCCACCGCCCCCGCCCGCCTTCGCGGGCTCCCCGCCTCGACAAGGCGGGGAAATTCGTTGGTCATGCGCGCCAAGCAAATTTTTTCCCCTCCTCGAATGAGGAGGGGTGGACGCGAAGCGGACGGGGTGGTGGGGCGGCGTATCGAAAGATCGACGGTCTGTTCATCAGCACGATCAGAGTTAAGAAGATGGCGATGTTCGACAACATCACTGAACCGGCGCCACGGCATGCCGGTCAATCACCAACTTGCCGATCGGCGCCAGCGCGATCACCGCCAGCTTCAGATGCTGGATGCCGAACGGAATGCCGATCAGCGTGATGAAGCACGCGAACGCCGCGACGACGTGCGCGATGGCCAGCCAGATGCCGGCGAGCAGAAACCAGATGACGTTGCCGATTGCGCCGAGCATGCCGGTGCCGACATCATCACGTCCGGTGACGGCGCGGCGATCGGCGACATCGCGTCCGAACGGCCAGAATGCAAGTTTGCCGATGACGAAGCAGGCGCGGCCCCACGGGATACCGATGATGGTGATGAACATGATCAGCCCGGCCAGCCACCAGCCGAACCCCATGATCGCGCCGCCGAGAATGAACCACAACACGTTGCCGATCGTCGTCATTGAAACGTTGCTCCGGTTCGTTGCACGCGTTCCCACACTTGCCAGCGCTCGCGGCCGGCGAACAGCGGGATTGAATCGGTTGCCGCGGCATCGATGATGTTGCGGAAGCGCGGCGACAGCAGCCGCTGCAACTGCCCGGCCGACACTCCGAACGGCGGTCCGCCGGGGTGATCATCGAAATAGAAATAGCCGATCAGCCGGCCACCCGGCGGTATCAGTTCCGCCATGCGTTCGGCATAACGCTGATGGCGCGACGGCGGCAGCGCACACAGAAATGCGCGCTCGTAAACGAGATCGAACGGCTCGCCGTTCAGGTTGCCGGTGAAGAAATCAACGACGCGCACCTGTTCGCCGGAAAGACCCGATCCGGCGATGGCTTCTGTCACCGCCTGCGGGCTGAAGTCTATCGCCAGCACGTTGCTGCCGGCCTCCGCGAACGCCCGGGCTTCGTGCGCCGCGCCGCAGCCGGGAATCAGTATTCTGCCGCATGGCCGGTGCCGGTCGATGTAATCGCGCACCTGCAGCGGTACGCGGCCGGCATCCCACGGCGTGATGCCTTCACGGAAGCGCTTGTTCCAGAACTCGGGCTTGAGCGGGTCCTGCGACGGCGGTCTGGTATTCCCGGTCATCATGCTGCAGGCGTCTGGCGCCCGTTGTTCATGCGTCGCGACAGATACTATCACAGCCAATGATTGACCTTGCCGCGGCCGGCGCCAAGGATGGAACGCCGGCGCCGCAATGATTTACACTTGTGCCTTTGCGCCGGCTGTCCGATTTGTTCGGCCGGTGCGATCCGAAACCGGTTTGAACCAGGATTTCACTTTTCTGTTCTCGGAGAACGGCCCGCTCGCCGCGGCCGTCGACGGCTATCGCGCGCGGCCGCTGCAGACGGAAATGGCACAGGCGGTCGCCGATGCGATCCGGGCTTCCACCGTGCTGGTGGCCGAGGCCGGCACCGGCACCGGCAAGACCTTCGCCTATCTGGTGCCGGCGCTGCTGTCTGGCGGCAAGGTCGTGATATCGACCGGCACCAAGACGCTGCAGGACCAGTTGTTCGACCGCGACATTCCGACGGTGCGCGCGGCGCTCAAGGTGCCGGTCACGATCGCGCTGCTGAAAGGGCGCGCCAACTACGTCTGCCATTATCATCTCGAACGCGTGCAGGCCGAAGGCCGCCTCGTGCGGCGCGAGGACGCCGCCCATTTGTCGCATATCGCACGCTTCGCGGCAACCAGCACGACGGGAGACAAGAGCGATCTGGCCGAAGTGCCGGAGCATGCCGGCATCTGGCCGTCCGTGACGTCGACGCGCGACAATTGCCTCGGCTCGAATTGTCCGCATTACGGCAAATGCTTCGTGATGGAAGCGCGGCGGCAGGCGCTGGCCGCCGACGTGGTGGTGGTCAACCATCATCTGTTCTTTGCCGACGTGATGCTGCGCGACGAAGGCGTGGCGGAATTGCTGCCGGCGTGCAACACGGTGATCTTCGATGAAGCGCATCAGCTGCCGGAAACCGCGAGCCTGTTCTTCGGTGAAAGCACGTCGACGTCGCAACTGATCGAACTGGCGCGCGACAGCCGGCTCGAAGCCGCTGCCGCGGCAAAGGATTTTGTCGCGCTGCCGGAGGGCGCCGCGGCGCTCGACAAGGCGGCGCGCGATCTGCGGCTGTCGTTGCGCGAAACCAATGCGCGGATGACGCTGGGCGCCATCGCCGGCAATCAGGTGTTTACGGCAGCGCTCGCCACGGCTGCCGAAAAACTCGACGCGCTGGCACAACTGCTGGAATCGCAGGCGGAGCGCGGCGAGGGCCTGCGCAAATGCTGGCAGCGCGCAACCGCGCTGCGCGAGCAGATCCGGCGCTGGCGCGACGATGACGACGATGATCGCGTGCGCTGGCTGGAAGTGTTCAGCCACGCCTTGCAGCTCAATGCCACGCCGCTGTCGATCGCCGAGGTGTTTCGCCGGCAGGTCGACGAGCATGCGCGGGCGTGGATATTCACGTCGGCGACGCTCGCGGTCGGCGGCGATTTCAGTCATTACTGCGGCGAGCTGGGGCTGGCGGACGCGCGTACCGTGGCCTGGGAAAGCCCGTTCGACTTCGCGCACTGCGCGCTGCTCTACGCGCCGCGCGGCATGCCGGCGCCGAATACGCCGGCGTATACGCCGGCGGTGATCGACACCGCGCTGCCGCTGATCGCCGCCAGCCGCGGCGGCATCTTTCTGTTGTTCACCAGCCTGCGCGCGATGCGTGAAGGTTATGAGCTGCTGCGTGCCGCGTTGCTTGAAAAAGGCATTGACCGTCCGCTGCTGACACAGGACGACGGGCCGCGCAGCGAGCTGCTCGAGCGTTTCCGCCGGCTGGGCGATGCGATCCTGCTGGGCAGTCACTCATTTTGGGAGGGTGTCGACGTGCGCGGCGAAGCGCTGTCGGTCGTGATCATCGACAAGCTGCCGTTCGCGCCGCCCGACGATCCGGTGCTGGCGGCACGCATCGAGCGCATGAAGCGTGCCGGGCGCAATGCATTCGCCGAATACCAGTTGCCGCAGGCGGTCATTACATTGAAGCAGGGCGCCGGGCGCCTGATCCGCGACGAGACCGACCGCGGCGTGCTGGCGATCTGTGACCCGCGGCTGATCGCGAAGTCCTACGGCCGCAAAATCGTTCGCAGCCTGCCGCCGATGCGGGTAACGCGGGAGGTGGAGGAAGTCACGGCTTTTCTCGTCGATGCGGAGCCCGTCATGGATAATTCGGTGGACGCCGCCGCTGTGTCGGCAGAAGGCCGGGGCGGCCGGGTGTAGTCCGGTGTTTCGCCGGCGCGTCGAATGACACCCGATGGGCGGTGCTGATCCGGCATGCAGGATCGAGTCATTGCAAAAGATCACGCAGCCAGAAGTGCCACGCCAGCCACGCCACGATCAGCCAGAACACCAGGATTGCCGCCGCGGCGATGCGGCCCGCAAGCTTGAGCCGCCACCCTGCAACCCAGTTGTGCGCTTGCGTGCGACATTGCGCCAGCACCGGCGCGGGCACCAGACGCAGCGCCAGCCAGATGCCGGCCGGAACGAGTACCAGATCGTCGAGATAGCCGAGCACCGGGATGAAATCCGGAATCAGATCGATCGGGCTGAACGCATATGCGACCACCGCAATCGCAACGATTTTGGCAGCCAGCGGAGTCGCCGGATGACGGTAGCAGAACCACAGTACGATCAGCTCGGTCCTGAGATGGCGTGCCCAGCGCTTCAGTCGCGATAACATTGCGCTCCAAATTTTTCCCTCGTCGAATGAGGGGTAGCGCCGCGGAGCGTCGGCCAAGGGATCCCGAACGGGATCGGCCCGCGCAGAGGCGCACGGCCGCGCCACGAGGCGCTTCATCCCGCTTCAGGGTTGCACCCACTACGCGGGCTCTTGCTTCGCCTTACTCGGTCGTCCTGCGGCGGCGGGCGGGGTGATGGGCGGCGCCCGGACGAAGCGACCACCCCTCCCGCTTCGCTCCTTCCCCTCCTTAAAAACAGGAGGGGAGATAGACCACGCGGTGAACGACGCACAAATATTCGTCGTCTCATCATGACACCCCCGGCATCTCGCTTCAGAGTCACAGGTACAGCGCGTGCACTCATCTTTTTCCCCTCCTCAAATGAGGAGGGGCGCCCGCGACGGCGGGCGGGGTGGTGAACGGCGCCGGGAAAAGCGACTATCCTTTCCGTATCGCTCCTTGCAACCGTGGTAGGCGGAGCAGGCGCCCTCCTTAAAAACAGGAGGCGAGATGTACTATGCCACTTCCGCCCACAAATCGTGCGCATCCGATTTGATGATTCGCACATCGACAAAGCTGCCGGCCGGCGGCAGCCCGGTGCCGCCCACGAATACCTGGCCGTCGATTTCCGGTGCGTCGGCGCTGGAGCGGGCCACCGCGCCGTCGTCAGTGATCTCATCGATCAGCACGCGCATCGTCGTTCCGATCTTGCGCCTCAGGCGGGCGGCGCTGATTTTTTCCTGCGTTTGCATGAAGCGCGCGCGCCGTTCTTCCTTTACCTGTTCCGGAACCGGATCCGCCAGGTGGTTCGCCGCTGCGCCGTCGACTGCCGAATAGGAGAAGCAACCGACGCGATCGAGCTGCGCTTCTTCGAGGAACGCCAGCAGCTCGTTGAATTCCGCTTCCGTTTCGCCGGGGAAGCCGACGATGAACGCGCTGCGGATCGTCAGCTCGGGACAGGCCGCGCGCCAGTTTCGGATGCGTTCGAGATTGTTTTCGGTATTGGCCGGCCGCTTCATCAGCTTGAGGATGCGCGGGCTGGCGTGCTGGAACGGCACGTCGAGATAGGGCAGCAGCCGGCCTTCGGCCATCAGCGGAATCACGTCGTCGACGTGCGGATACGGATAAACGTAATGCAGCCGCACCCACACGCGATCATCATCGTGCGTGCCGCCCAGTTCACCCAGCGCACGCGCCAGTTCGACCATGCGCGTGCGCACCGGCCGGCCGCTCCAGAATCCGGTGCGGTATTTGACGTCGACGCCGTATGCGCTGGTGTCCTGCGAGATGACCAGCAATTCCCGGACACCGGCGTCGACCAGATTCTGCGCTTCCTGCAGCACGTCGCCGACCGGGCGGCTGACCAGCTTGCCGCGCATCGACGGAATGATGCAGAAGGTGCAGTGATGATTGCAGCCCTCGGCGATCTTCAAATACGCGTAATGCCTGGGCGTGAGCTTGACGCCCTGCGGCGGCACCAGGCTGGTGAACGGATCGTGCGGCTGCGGCAGATGGTCGTGCACCGCCCGCATCACGTCGTGCGTCGCCTGCGGGCCGGTGACCGCGAGCACCCGCGGATGCGTCTGCCTGACGACGTCGCCTTTCGCGCCGAGGCAGCCGGTGACGATCACCTTGCCGTTTTCCGCCAGCGCCTCGCCGATCGCATCGAGCGACTCCTCGACGGCGGAATCGATGAAGCCGCAGGTGTTGACGATGACCAGATCAGCATCGTCGTAGCTCGGCGCGATGACATAGCCTTCGGCGCGCAGCTCGGTCAGTATCCGTTCCGAATCGACCAGCGCCTTGGGACAACCGAGTGAGACGAATCCGACCTTCGATGGATGATGCGGCACGGGAAAAGGGGGCAGGCTACTGCTTGTCGGAAGAGGGATCGGACTTGTCTTTCGAGTCGTTGCCGGACGCCGGATTCTGCGGCGCGGTAAAGCCGGAGAACGGGAAATTGCCGAACAGGCTCTGCGTCTGGCGCTGCAGCTGCTGCTGCATTTCGAGGAAGGCGTTCGCACTCTGTTCGAGATAGCGTCCCATCAGCCCCTGCATTGCCGGCCCTTGCATCTTCAGGAATTCGCTCCATGCATCGGCGTTGAGCATCGGATTCGCGCCGTAAATCTGGTGCGACTGGTCCTGCAGGTGTTTCTGGATCTTGATGAAGGTCTGGATGTTCTTCTCCAGATAGTTTCCCATCATGCCCTGCATTGCGTTGCCGTAGAAGCGGATGATCTGCGACAGCATGTCGCACGAGAACATCGGGCTGCCGGCAGCTTCTTCCTCAAGGATGATCTGCAGCAGAATGCTGCGTGTCAGATCATCCTTGGTTTTCGCGTCCTCGACACGGAAACCGACCTGCTCGATCACCAGCTTTTTGACGTCGGCAAGCGTGATGTAGCAACTGGTTTCGGTATCGTAAAGGCGTCGATTCGGATATTTCTTGATGATCCTGACGGCTTCGCTCATTGGGTGGCCTCGAACGCGGTGGCTTCGATAGTATTCCGGATGCGGTGAGCTTTCAAATCAACGTGCTGACAGTTTTGCGCCCGTTTTTTCGCCGCGATCGTGAGCACTCGGCGGCGCCTCACGGAACGGGTAGCCGGTGTCCGCGGGTTTGCCCGAGCCGGTCCCGGATGATCGTCTAGTGCAATGCAACATAACGGCGCGGTGAGGATCATAGCACAGCACTATGTCGAGGCGAAGTGAAACGGGGCGATTGTCGGCCTGCCGCCTGTCATCGTGTGCACGCGATACCAGTTGCCGTGGAATGCCGCAGTCCGCCTCCTCGGGGGTGGATGCGTACTTCCGATCGGCTGCGCCGGCGCGTCGCCCCGCTTCGCGGACACTTACATTTATTTGTCTTCCCCTCCTCGAATGAGGAGGGGTGCCCGCGACGGCGGGCGGGGTGGTGGGCGGTGCCGGGAAAAGCACCACCCCTCCCGCTTCGCTCCTTGCGACCGCGAAAGAAGGAGAGTGGCCGCCGAAAGGCGGAAGAGGGCCCCGGCGTAAGCCGGGATCGGACCCTGAAGGCGGCCATGAGCAGCCGACGGCCTTGCGTCCGGATTCGGGTCGCACCCCATCTAACGATGGGGCTCCTGCTCCGCCTCACCGGCCGCTGCCCGCACAGCGGGTGCGACCCTGGAGCGGGATGCGGGCGCTTCGGATCGCGGTCGCCGGCA
>JBDZVW010000183.1:0-5788 GCA_040255885.1 Betaproteobacteria bacterium | reverse complement strand
CCCTGCCCGCTAACGGTTTACTTGCATTCCGTCGTCGGCTTCTCATTGGCGTCCGGATGAAACAGCTGCAGCCCTTTCATCTTGTAGTCGCCGATCAGCTTCTGGCCTTCCGGAGAAGTCATCCACGCGATGAAGGTCATCGCGCCGACATAGTTGACGCCCGGATAACGCTTCGGATTGACCGCGATCACGCCGTACGGATTGAACATGCGCTTGTCGCCCTGAACCAGGATCGCGAGTCCGGTCTTCGCCTGGTAGGTGGCGTAGGTGGCGCGGTCCGACAGCGTGTAGCCCTGCTTCTCCGCGGTGACGGTCAGCGTCTGGCCCATGCCCTGGCCGATCGCGAAATAGTGCGCCCCCTTGGGATCGATGCCGGCGGCTTTCCAGTAACGCATCTCCATCTTGTTGGTGCCGGAATCGTCGCCACGCGAAATGAACGGCACCTTCGCGGCGTGAATCTTCTTCATCGCGGCAATGATGTCGGTCATGCCCTTCACCTTGGCCGGGTCGGACGGCGGCCCCACCAGCACGAAGTCGTTGAACATTACATCGCGCCGATTCACCCCATAGCCGGCCTCGACGAACTTGTCTTCCGACGGCCGCGCGTGCACCAGCACAACGTCGACGTCGCCGTTCTGCCCCAGCTTGAGCGCGGCCCCGGTGCCGACCGCGGTGTAGTGGATGGTGTAACCCGTATCCTTGGTGAATTTCGGCAGCAGATACTGCAGCAGCCCCGAATTGTCGGTACTGGTCGTCGTCGCCATCTTTACGTTCATGTCGCGCGCATTCGCGACATTGACTCCTGCCAGCGCAGCCGCGACGAAGCCCGCCGCCAGCATCCATCTCGTTACCTGTTTCATGCCCTCTCCTTTCCAGACATCATCATTGCATATCACGTTATATGCAATACCATTCATATAATGTCGCATCGTGTGTATAATATGCTTTACGAGTCCCATCAAAAATATGCACGATCCGACATATGGAAAAATTCGAGCTGTCCTGCCGCTGGTCGCTCGCCGGCCGCGAGGTCATCGACCCGCGCCTGTTCGAAGTACTCGAGAGTATTCGCACGACACATTCGCTGGCCGGCGCGGCGCGCGTCACCGGCGCCTCCTACCGCCATGTCTGGGGGCTGATCGGCAAATGGTCGGCGACGTTCGGCGCACCGCTGGCGGAGCTGACGCGCGGCTCCGGCAGCCGCCTGACGCCGTTCGCGGAAAAACTGCTGTGGGCGGAGCATACGGCGCGCGAACGCATCACGCCGCATCTGCGCACGCTGGCCGGAGAACTGAACCGGGAACTCGATCACGTGCGCCGCAGCGCGCCGCTGCGGCTGGCGGCGATCGCCAGTCACGACCTCGCGCTCGCCGAGCTGCGCGATCGCATGAGCGGAGCCGGCCGTCCGGCGCTCGACCTGCGTTTCGCCGGCAGCCTCGATGCGCTGGCGGCGCTGGCGCGCGGCGCATGCGATATCGCCGGCTTCCACGTACCGCGCCTGGTCAGCGCATCCATCGCAACCCAGTATTCAAAATGGCTGCACCGCCATCACTGGCACTTCGTGCATTTCGTGACCCGCCAGCAGGGCCTGATCGTCGCCCGCGGCAATCCCAAACGCATCGCCGGTCTCCGAGGTCTGGCGCGGCGCAACGTGCGCTTCATCAACCGGCAGCCGGGCTCGGGCACGCGCCTGCTGTTTGACGCGCTGCTCGCCGCGCATGATCTGCGGCCGGCACAGATCGCCGGCTATCGCATGGAGGAGTTCACGCATGCCGCGGTGGCCGCCACCGTGGCCAGCGGCGCGGCCGATGCCGGCTTCGGCATCGAGGCGGCGGCACGCCGGCTGGAGCAGGCATTCATCCCGGTCGTCAGCGAGGACTACTATCTCGCGCTGCGCTCGGGAGACGCCCGTAGTCCGGCCATCGACACGCTGCTGCGGATCCTGCGCAGCAGCCGCTTTCGCGCGACGGTGTCCGCGCTTCCCGGCTACAGCGCCGAACGCTGCGGTGAAACCGTGTCGCCGGCCGCGATACTGCAGGTGCTGCGCAAACCCGCGGCGCCATCACGGAAATCGACCGTCGCACAACGGCCGGCGCCGGCGCAATCCGGTAAAATGAACGTTACTCACCGAACCCGTCACAAGAGGACCGTGCCATGAGCAGTCAAGCCACGTCGTTGCGCGACGCCAGTTGCGCCGACGACTATGATCCGAATTCGATGCCGGTGCCGGCGGCGCGGGAATTCATCGCACGCTTCCTGACGCCGGTAACCGCGGTCGAGCGCGTGCATCTGCGCGCCGCGCTGGGACGCGTGCTCGCCGCCGAGGTCATTTCGCCGCTCGACGTTCCGGCACACGACAACTCGGCGATGGACGGCTACGCGGTGCGCTTCGCCGATCTCGACGCCGGCGGCGAAACCACGCTGACGCTCGCCGGCAGCGCGTTTGCCGGAAAGCCGTTTCACGGCGCGATGAAGGCCGGGGAATGCGTGCGCATCATGACCGGCGCGGTGGTACCGGGCGGCGCCGACACCATCGTGATGCAGGAGCATGTGAAGGCGGAAGACAATCGCATCACGATCGGCACCGGGCATCGCCAGGGACAGAATCTGCGGCGCGCCGGCGAAGATCTCGCAACCGGACAGGCGGTGCTGCAGCGCGGACACCTGATGCGGCCGGCCGATATCGGACTCATCGCGTCGCTCGGCGTCGCCGAGGTCGGCGTGCTGCGGCGGCTGCGGGTCGCGTTTTTTTCGACCGGCGACGAGCTGCGTTCGATCGGCACGCCGCTGGAAGAAGGCCAGATCTACGACAGCAACCGCTACACGCTGTACGGCATGCTGACGCGCCTCGGCTGCGAGGTCATCGACATGGGCGTGGTGCGCGACGATCCGGCGCTGCTCGAGCAGGCGTTTCGCGATGCCGCGGCAACCGCCGACGTCGTGATCACCAGCGGCGGCGTGTCGGTCGGCGAGGCGGATTTCGTGAAGGATCTGCTGGAGCGGCTGGGTGAGGTCGTATTCTGGAAGGTTGCGATGAAGCCGGGGCGGCCGCTCGCCTACGGCCGCATCGCTGATGCGCATTTCTTCGGGTTGCCCGGCAATCCGGTGTCGGTGATGGTGACGTTCTACCAGTTCGTGCGCGAGGCGCTGCTGAAGCTGATGGGTTGTGATCCGGTACCGCCGGTGCCGTCGTTCAAGGCTGTCTGCACCACGCCGCTCAAAAAAGCGCCCGGCCGCACCGAATTCCAGCGCGGCATCCTGTCGCAGGACGCGGACGGCAGCTGGACGGTGCGCGTCACCGGCGAGCAGGGCTCCGGCATTCTGCGCTCGATGTCGGAAGCAAACTGCTTCATCATCCTGCCGCAGGCGCAGGGCTCGGTCGCCGCCGGCGCAACGGTCGACGTGCAGGTGATGGAAGGGATCATCTGAACGAAGCGGCGGCTCGCAAATCTTCCCGCCCCTTATTGGGGCGAGGTGGCGGCGCGGGTGGTGGAGTGATATAGCAGCAGAACGCGAACGACTGCCAATTCGTTTGCGTACTTCGTACCGATGAATAGACGATCGATTTCTCCATGCGCCGCCCACCGCCCCCGCCCGCCTGCGCGGGCTCCCCGCCTCGATAAGGCGGGGAAAATTCGTGCGTCATTCACCGCGGTGGATTTTTCCCCTCCTCAAAAAACAGGAGGGGAAAAACCTGCGTACGCATGTGCCTCCATGTGCAAAAATGTGTGGCGTGGGAATAGCACACGAATTCTCCCCTCCTCAGATGAGGAGGGGTGGACGCGAAGCGGACGGGGTGGTGGGCGGCGCATGGAGAAATCGCCAACCGTTCCCTTGAAGCGGACGGCAACCACCTCTCCAGCTGCACCCCTTCTCTCCTCATTCGAGGAAACGAGATGCAGGCGCGCCGCCGGCCGGCTTACTTCGCAGTATTTCCGCCAGCCGGCGTAGCCGCGGCGGGAGTCGACGCCACCGGCGCAGCCGACGTGGCAGGCGCTTTCCCCGGGTTGTTTTTCGCCTTGTATTGCGCCGCGATCTTGTCCTCCACCGCGGCGAGCTCCTGTTTCTGCTTCGCGTCCGCCGCGGCTTTCTTCGCCGCCGCGTCCTTTGCCTGCGTCTGCTGTTCCGGGGTCGGCGGCGGCAGCTTCGCCCACGCCGTGCCGGCCAGACACAACATTCCGATGATTGCAGCGGCACGCATTGCGATCCTGTCGATATTGTTCATCATCCGCTCCTAGCGTTCCGGTTGAATGGCAGGATGAGTGCCGCCGCCCTCATCCGGCGCCGCGGACGGACGCGCCTTGACTTCGTCGTACCAGTATTCGTGGTGTTCCTTGGCCCAAGTCTCGTCCACCGTGCCGTGGCGCATCGAATGATAGGTACCCTGCATGCCGAGCGTACCGAGGTAGATGTGGCCGAGCGCAATCGCCATGAAGATCACCGCCGCCGATACGTGCAGCAGATGCGCGATCTGCATCGTGTCACGTCCCTGCCCGAAGTTCGGAAAATCGAGAATCAGGCCGGTGACGCTGACGATGATGCCGAGCAGCAGCACGCCGCCCCAGAACCACGCCTTTTCGCCGGCGTTGAACTTGCCGGACGGCACTTCCCTGCCGCCCAGCATGCCGCCGGCGGTCTTGATCCACTTCCAGTCATACGCGCGCGGCAGGTTGTCGCGAATGAAGGTCAGGATGATCAGCACCGTGCACAGCACGAACACCGGACCGACGAAGTTGTGAATGGTCTTGCTGATGATGGCGAGCCAGGAAAACGCGACATACCCCATCCACGACAGCAGCAGGTGCTTGCCGAACAGCATGATCAGACCCGAGATCGCCAGAATCACGAAGCTGATCGCGGTCGCCCAGTGGATCACGCGATCCCAGTCGGTGAACCGCAGAATGTCGCGCCCGGCAAGCCGACCCTTGAGCTTGATCGTGCCGCGGATCAGATAGTACAGGATGATCAGGCCCAGCACCGCCAGCAGCACGATGCCGCCCCAGTACCACAGCGGGCCTTCGCTGATCGCGCGCCAGGTCTGGCCGGACGAATTGATCAGAACGCCGGTATCGACGCCCTTCGCCGTGGTGCTGAATGATTTGCCGGAACGCACCTCGCGCCATACCGGCGCATTGTTGAGCGGCTGCGTGAGCTGCCGCTGCTGTTGTTGCTGCACCGGACTGTCGGCGGCCAGTGCCGGCGAAGGCAACGCCGCGACCAGCCACACCGCGATCAGTCCGATCAGCCATCCACGGGCATCGCTGCGCATCATCGTGGCCTCCTCTCGATCAGTTACGGGTGATGCGGACGTACTCGTTCTGCCCCAGCGTGCGCTTGTCGATCGCCTGTGCCCAGGCTTTCTCATCGCCGTTGAAATTCGCCGCCCACGACTGCTGATCGGGCTTGCCTTGGTAGTGCCCCTGCTTGAACAGCACCGGCTGGCTCTGATAGGTGACCTGGTCGCGCGGTCCGCAGCCGGCGAGACTCGACAGCACAACCGCTACAGCGCAGACGTTCATCATCAGTGCTCTCATGATCTGTGCTCCGGTGCCTTCGCTTCCGGATGCGGTGCCGGACCGTAGGCGGTGGCCCAGCCCCACACTTCCGAGCCCTTGCCGCGCACCAGCACGCGCTCGCGATAGATGTCGGCGATCACGTCGCCGTCACCCGCCAGCAGCGCCTTGGTCGAGCACATCTCGGCGCACAGCGGCAGCTTGCCTTCGGCGATGCGGTTGCGCCCGTACTTCTCGAACTCGGCCTCGGAATTATCGGGTTCGGGACCGCCGGC
>JBDZVW010000566.1:0-1536 GCA_040255885.1 Betaproteobacteria bacterium | reverse complement strand
CATCTCTTCGCCGTCATTGACACCCGGGCAGAGGACGAGCTGTGCGTGGTAGTCGATTCCGGCGCGCTCCAGCCGGCCAAGGTGCTGCGGCCACGCCGACGAGTTCTGGGCGCACATGCTGGCGTTGCATGCGGCAGAGAATCCGGGCGTCACGCCTGACTTCATTGAAGCGCCGCCCAAATCGTCACGCTGGGATCCGTCCAACGATGAAGACAGCGACATGATGGTCGCGGATGCGGGAGCCTGGTAATGGCGCGCATCGTCGATCAGTACGGCAACCCGATCGAGCGCCAGGTGCTCGATGAGCCGCAGACCGCGCGCCTGTCGTCGCTCTATCACGAGTTCGCCACGCATCCGTCGCGCGGCCTGACGCCGCGCAAGCTCGCGCGCATTCTGCAGGCGGCCGAGGAAGGCGATCTGATCGCGCAGTCCGACCTGTTCGAAGACATGGAGGAGAAAGACGGCCACATCGCCGCCGAGCTCTCCAAGCGCAAGCGTGCGCTGCTCACGATCGACTGGGATGTGGTCGCGCCGCGCGACGCGAGCAAACAGGAGGAGGATGACGCAGCATACGTGCGCGACGTGCTGCAGGATATTCCCGATTTCGAGGATGTGCTGTTCGACGCGCTCGATGCGGTCGGCAAGGCGTATTCGTGCCAGGAAATCGAGTGGGCGCTGACCGGCCGCGAATGGCTGCCGCGCGCGATCTGCCACCGGCCGGCGTCATGGTTCCAGGTCAATCCGGAAAACCGCAACGAGCTGCGGTTGCGCGACAACACGCCGCTGGGCGCCGCGCTGATTCCATTCGGCTGGATCACGCACGTCGCCAAGGCGAAGAGCGGCTATCTGCCGCGCGCCGGCCTGCACCGCGTGCTCGCGTGGCCCTATTTGTTCAAGCAGTATTCGGCGCGCGACCTGGCCGAGTTTCTGGAGATCTACGGCTTGCCGCTGCGCGTCGGCAAGTTCCCGTCGGGCGCGTCCGATGAGGAAAAGGCGACGCTGATGCGCGCGGTGGTCGGCATCGGCCACGCCGCGGCCGGCATCATCCCGCAGGGCATGGAGATCGATTTCCAGAAGGCATCGGAGGGCACCAACGTCCCGTTCCAGGCGATGATCGACTGGTGCGAAAAAACCGAGTCGAAAGCCATTCTCGGCGGCACGCTCACCACGCAGGCCGACGGCAAGAGCAGCACCAACGCGCTCGGCAACGTGCACAACGAGGTGCGTCACGATCTACTGGTGTCCGACGCGCGCCAGCTGGCCGGGACCATCACGCGCGACCTGATCTATCCGCTGCTCGCGCTCAACCGCGGCGGCGTCGCCGACATGCGCCGGCTGCCGCGTCTGAAGTTCGACACGCGCGAGGCCGAGGATTTTTCGATGCTGTCCGAGGCGATCCCGAAACTGGTGCAAGTCGGTGCGCGGATCCCGGTCAGTTTCGTGCATGAAAAGCTGCGCATTCCCGAGCCGCAGGATGATGAGCCGGTGCTTGCCGTGCAGCAGGCCCGCCGTGACTGGCAGCAGGCGCAGCCCGCG
>JBDZVW010000182.1:0-5809 GCA_040255885.1 Betaproteobacteria bacterium | reverse complement strand
TTTCTCGCCGGCATCCGTTACCAGGATCTGCCGCAGCCGGTGGTGATGCGCACCGAGGAGCTGTTCCTCGACTGGCTCGCGTCCTGCCTCGCCGGAAAAGGCGCGCGGCCGGTGACGATACTGGAGAAGTATTCGCAGCGCATGGGACCGGCCGACGGACCGTCCGAATTGCTGGCGGCGCACCGCCGCACGTCGCCGCTGTTCGCGGCGCTGGTCAACGGCGCGTCGTCGCACGTCGTCGAGCAGGATGACCTGCACAACAGCTCGGTGCTGCATCCGGGCACGGTGGTGTTTCCTGCGCTGCTCGCCGCAGCGCAGGAAACCGGCGCAAGCGGCCGCGACTTCATCGCCGCGGCGGCGGCGGGCTACGAATGCGGCGTGCGCGTCGGGGAATTTCTCGGGCGCTCGCATTACAAGGTGTTCCATACCACCGGCACCGCCGGCACGCTGGCGGCGGCTGCCGGCGTCGCGCGCGTGCTGGGGCTCGATGCGCGCACGATGCAGCACTGCCTCGGTTCGGCCGGTACGCAGGCGGCGGGATTGTGGGAATTCCTGCGCGACGCGGCGGATTCCAAGCAGCTCCATACCGGCAAGGCTGCCGCCGACGGCCTGTTGTCGGCGTACGTCGCGCGTGATGGCTTCACCGGCGCGCGGCGCATTCTCGACGGCAGGCAGGGGATGGCGGCCGGCATGTCGAGCGATGCCGATCCCGCTTTTCTTACGGATGGCCTGGGGTCGCGCTGGGCGATCGCCGAGACTTCGTTCAAGTTTCATGCGTCGTGCCGCCACACCCATCCGGCGGCGGACGCGTTGCTCGAAGCAATGCGTGCGCACGCGCTCGAGCCGGACGACGTCGCCGGGGTGACCGCGCACGTGCATCAGGCGGCAATCGACGTGCTGGGACCGGTGACCGATCCGCAAACCGTGCACCAGTCGAAATTCTCGATGGGATTCGTGCTGGCGCTGATCGCGTTGAAAGGCCGTGCCGGTCTCGGCGATTTTACTGAAGCTGCCTTGAAAGACTCGCGGTTGCGCGCCTTTCACGACCGCGTGCGCATGGTGCTCGATCCGGAAATCGACGCCGCGTATCCACGGCGCTGGATCGGGCGTGTCACCGTCACGACGAAGGACGGGCGCGAATTCGATCAGCGCGTGCTCGCGCCGAAGGGCGATCCCGACAACACGCTGACACGCGCCGAGCTTGAAGAAAAGGCGCTGCGGCTGGCGGCGCATGCGGGCGGTGCTTCACCCAAAGAAATGCAGAATGTGATTGCGCGTGCATGGAGTCTGCATGAAGCGGATGACGTACGTGACTGGCTGAGCGTAAGTGAGTGAAACGGGCAATAACCCTGGCCTGATCGCTGCGCAGACGCTTTCTCTCAAATTACGAACGACGGAGCGGGCGGTAAAGCAAGGCATACTGGGGTAACTTATCGCCTAGCACATACGTCTCCCCTCCTGTTCTTAAGGGGAGCGCCTCGGAGCGTCGGCCGAGGGACCCCGCAGGGGATCGGCCAGCGCAGAGGCGCAACGACCGCGTCACGAGGCGCCGCATCCCGCTCCAGGGTCGCACCCGCTACGCGGGCGCCTGCTCCGCCTGTCGCGGTCGCAAGGAGCGAAGCGGAAGGGGTGGTCGATTTTTCAGGCGCCGCCCACCACCCCGTCCGCTTCGCGCCCACCCCACCTCAATAAGGCGGGGAAAATCAGAGTGTCTAACACGGTTGCGCAATATTTTTCAAGCCGGAAGCAATCATTTCTCTAACGGGATGTTCGATCTGATAATCTTCGACTGCGACGGCGTACTGGTCGACAGCGAGCGCATCAGCAACACGGTATTCGCCGAAATGCTCGGTGAGCTGGGACTGCGCTTCACGTTGCCGCAAATGTTCGAAACCTTCGTCGGGCGTTCGATGGCCGCGTGCGTCGAAATCATCGAGCGCCGGCTCGGCCGTCCGGTGCCGGCGGATTTCCTGCCGCGTCTGACGCAGCGCACGAACGCGGCGTATGCTGCGCAATTGCAACCGGTGACTGGAATCGAAATGGTGCTGAACACGCTCGACTTGCCGTTCTGCGTCGCGTCCAGCGGCACTGTCGAAAAGATGCGCACCACGCTCGGGACCACCGGATTGCTCAAATACTTCGACGGCCGGCTGTTCAGCGTGACCGAAGTTGTGCGCGGCAAGCCGCATCCCGACATCTATCTTCATGCGGCGCGCCGCATGAACGCCGATCCCGCGCGCTGCCTGGTGGTGGAGGATTCGCCGGTCGGCGTCGAGGCCGGAACGGCGGCCGGCATGACGGTGTTCGGTTATGCCGAAATCATGGAGCCGCGGCGGCTGCTCGCTGCTGGCGCGGTGACGACGTTCCGTAGCATGGCGCAGCTGCCGCAATTGATCGCCGAATACGGCAGCGCGAGTATTGCCGGAGAACGGAGGGGACAACGATGAGAATCACCGCGATCCACGATGCGGTGGTGCCGATCGGCTCCGACATCCGCAACGCGTACATTGATTTCAGCCGGATGACGGCGAGCGTGGTCGCGGTGGTGACCGACGTGATGCGCGACGGCCGGCCGGTAGTCGGCTTCGGTTTCAATTCGAACGGCCGCTATGCGCAGCAGGGGTTGTTGCGCGAGCGCTTCATTCCGCGGGTGATGAGTGCGGCGCCTGAATCGCTGCTCAGCGACGACGGCGCGAATCTGGATCCGCACAAGATCTGGGCCTGCCTGATGGCGAACGAGAAACCGGGCGGCCACGGCGAGCGTTCGGTCGCGGTCGGCGTGCTGGATATGGCGGTGTGGGATGCGGTGGCGAAGATCGCCGGGAAACCGCTCTACCGGCTGCTCGCGGAGCGCTACAACGGTGGCAACGCAGACGGCAAGGTATTCGTCTACGCTGCCGGCGGCTACTACTATCCGGGCAAGAACGTCGCCGCGCTGCAGGATGAGATGAAGCGTTATCTCGATCTCGGCTACGCGATGGTCAAGATCAAAATTGGCGGCGAAAGCCTGGCCGATGACCTGAAGCGCATCGAGGCCGTGATCAAGGTCACCGGCTCCGGTTCGAAGCTGGCGGTCGACGCCAATGGCCGTTTCGATCTGCCGACCGCGATCGCATACGCGGAGGCGCTGCAGCCGTACGGACTGTTCTGGTATGAAGAGGCGGGCGATCCGCTTGACTATGCGCTGCAGGCGGCACTGGCCGAACATTATGAAGGCCCGATGGCAACCGGCGAGAACCTGTTCTCGATGCAGGATGCGCGCAACCTGATCCGCTACGGCGGCATGCGGCCCGACCGCGACTGGCTGCAGTTCGACTGCGCGCTGTCGTACGGCCTGGTCGAGTATCTGCGCACGCTCGACATGCTGCAGGCAAATGGCTGGTCGCCGCGGCGCTGCATTCCGCACGGCGGTCACCAGATGTCGCTGAACATCGCCGCCGGACTGGGACTGGGCGGCAACGAGTCCTATCCCGGCGTGTTTCAGCCGTTCGGCGGCTTCGCGGACGGCATCCCGGTCGAAGACGGATACGTGCGCATGTCCGACGTGCCCGGCATCGGCTTCGAAGCCAAAGCCGATCTCTACCGGGTGATGAGACAGGTGGCCGAACAACCGGTGTAGGATGATTGCATAATGGCCTTCACACAGACTCCGCCGCAACTCGGCAATCAATACACGGACGACCGTATGTTGCGTTCGTATCTTTTGCATGCATTGCCGCCCGATGTTCTGAAGACCGTTGAACCGGAGCTGTCGGCGCTCGGAGATCTGGCCGGCGGCGAACTGTACCGGCTGCAGCTTGCCGATCGGCTGAACGAGCCGCGGCTCATTCAGTACGATGCCTGGGGTAATCGCATCGACCACGTCGAGTTGACGCCGTTGTGGCAACGGGCGGAAGCGCTGGCCGCGCGACACGGCCTGATTGCCGTCGCGCATGAAAAAACCTGTGGAGAATTTTCCCGGATCGTTCAGTTCGCTCTCGCCTATCTGTTCACGCCATCGACCGACATCTACAGTTGTCCGCTGGCGATGACCGATGGTGCGGCGGCGGCGCTGCTGGCTTCCGGAAACACGGCATTGATCGAACGCGCGCTGCCGCATCTGACCAGCCGTGATCCGCGGCAGTTCTGGACCAGCGGCCAGTGGATGACCGAGACTTCCGGCGGTTCGGACGTCGGCAACACCGAAACCGTCGCGCGCAACGAAGACGGGCAATGGCGGCTTTACGGGCGTAAGTGGTTCACGTCGGCGATCAACTCGCAGATGGCGTTGACGCTGGCGCGCCCCGATGGCAATCCGGCCGGTGCGAAAGGTCTGGCGCTGTTCTACGTCGAAACGCGCGATGCGGACGGCCGGCCCAACGGCGTCCGCATCGATCGTCTCAAAGACAAGCTTGGCACGCGCAAGGTGCCGACCGCCGAACTCACGCTGGATGGTGCGCTCGCGCGACCGGTGCATGGACTGACGGACGGCATACGCAACATCGCGCCGATGCTCAACGTCACACGCACCTGGAACAGTGTTGCGGCGATCGCGCTGATGCGGCGGGGCATTGCGCTGGCGCGCGATTTCGCCGCGCGCAGGAATGCGTTCGGTGCGCCGCTGATCGACAAGCCGCTGCATCTCGATACGCTGGCGGGGCTGCAGGCGGAATTTCAGGCGGCATTTCACCTGACGTTTTTCGTTGCCGAACTGCTGGGCCGGCATGATGCCGGACGTGCCAGCGCGGAACAGCAAAGCCTGTTGCGGCTGCTGACGCCGATCGCAAAACTGACGACGGCGCGCCAGTGCGTTTCGATATTGACTGAAATCATCGAAGCGTTCGGCGGTCAGGGCTACATCGAGGACACCGGCATCCCGCTGCCGCTGCGCGACGCGCACGTGCTGCCGATCTGGGAAGGCACGACCAACGTGCTCGCGCTCGACGTGCTGCAGGTTGCCGCGAGCGGCACGCATTTGGATGCCTGGCGGCGCGAAATCGGCTTTCTGCTGCAGGGCATTCGCGAGCCGGCGCTGCTTGCATTGTCGGCGGTCGCCGAACGCATCGCCGACCAGGCGGCGCAGTGGGTGACGCAGCACACGGAGCAGGCGCAGCGCGAAGCGGGCGCACGGCGTTTTGCGTTGACGTTGGGCCGTGTGTCGGAGCTGGTGCTGCTGTTACGTCATGCGCAGTGGTCGCTCGACCGGGGCGGAAGCCGCGCGGCGCTCGCCGCCGCGCGTCGTTTCGCTGCGTCGCGTGTCACACAGATCATGCCGGTTGATGCGCAGGAGTCACGCCTGCTGGCGCGTGACGGCTGACCGCGGATCCTGTGTCCGGCGCCGCGAGACGGGACCGTTCATGCGGCAAGTTTCAACCCCAGTATGCCGGCAACGATCAGTGCGATGCAGACCAGCCGCGCCGCCGATGCCGGATCACCGAACAGCACGATGCCGAGGATCACGGCGCCGACCGCGCCGATGCCGGTCCAGACCGCATAGGCGGTGCCGATCGGCAGATGTCTGACTGCGATGCCGAGCAGCGCGACGCTGACGGCCATCGATGTGACGGTCCACAGGCTCGGCCACAGTCGCGTGAAGCCGTCGGTGTACTTGAGGCCGATTGCCCAGCCGATTTCAAACAGGCCGGCAAGAAACAGAACCAGCCACGACATGCGATTCTCCTTCGGATGCGGGGCCGTCCCCATTGAATACCGGAATCGCGGGGCCGTCCCCGCTTCCGCATGAATGATGCGTGTGCGTAACCGCGTGCGAGGCCGTCACTACGTCCGGCGCGGCCGATGGCCGAGGCGTGCAGCGGCCTTGCCGAAGTAG
>JBDZVW010000181.1:0-5832 GCA_040255885.1 Betaproteobacteria bacterium | reverse complement strand
TCCTTCAGGCGGCCGGTGATGAACACGTGGCCGGCATCGTCGATGTGCGCGGTATCGCCGGAATTGAACCAGCCGTCCGCGTCCACCACCGCGCGCGTCGCCGCCTCGTTGTTCCAGTAGCCGAGCATCACGTTGGGACCGCGGATCAGCAGCGCGCCGGACGCATCGAGCCGCACTTCGACGTCGCGGATGGCACGGCCGACGCTCGCCGGCAGGTTGTCACCAGGCCGGTTCGCGCACGCCACCGGACTGGTTTCGGTGAGCCCGTAGCCCTGCAGTACCTGCAACCCCAGCCCGATGAACACGCGCGCGATATCCGGCGACAGCGCCGCGCCGCCCGACATCGCGGTGTGCAGCCGGCCGCCAAGGCGATTCATGACCTTGCGCGCGACCAGCCGTTCGAGGAGAGGCCACAGTAAATGCGACACCCGCCAGCGCGCGCGGCCCTGACTGTGCTCGAACCTACTCCAGCCAACTTCGACCGCCAGATCGAACAGCCGGCGTGCGAATGCCGGACCGGCGTCAAGCTTCGCACGCAGCGCGCCATGCACGCGTTCATAAATGCGCGGCACCGAAATGAGCAGCGTCGGTCGTATCTGCTCCAGATCCTCGCCGAGCTGCGGAATCGAGCGCGCATACGCCACGGTAGCACCGGCCATCACCGCCAGGTAATAGCCGAGCGTGCGTTCGAACGTATGCGACAGCGGCAGAAATGACAGAAAGATGTGGTCACGGTTGATGAACTCGACCAGCTCAAGACTGGCCCAGGCATTGCTCAGAATATTGCGATGGGACAGCATCACGCCCTTGGGCCGGCCGGTGGTGCCGGACGTATAGACGATGGTCGCGAGCGAGCCCGGATCCCGCGCAACATGCGCTACCGCGGCGTCCGTTTCGGGCAGCCAGTCGTCGAGCGCAACCAGCCGCGAGTCGGCCTGCGCATCCGGCACGCGTTCGACCGACACGAAACGCGCCACGCCATCCAGTTCATCTCGTACCGCATCGAGCTGCTGCCACTGTTCGGGCCCGCCCAGCAGCAGCACGCGGCAGCCGGCGTCGCGCACGATGTACGCCGCATTCTCGGCACGGTCTTGCGTGTAGAGCGGTACGGTGACCAAGCCCAGGCCCATTGCCGCCTGATCGAAAATCACCCATTCCGGCGAATTGCGCAACATCATCGCGACGCGGTCGCCGGGCTGCAGCGCCTCGCCCTGCAGCGCCGCCTGCCAGCGCGCTACCTGCCGGTAAATCTGTGCCCAGGTATGGTCGCGCCAGATCTGAAGCGACGCGTCAAATGCGCGGTACGCAATCAGATCCGGCGTGCGCGTCACGCGCTCGCGCAACAGTCCGTCGAGCGTCACCGCCGCTTGCGGTGTCACCGCATGATTCAGTCCGGCATCCGACTGCGGCACTGCGGTCCTCCTCCTGTATTTTTTAATCCGCTGCAGATTTTAGTCGAGAAACAGGTCGCTGTAGAGTTCTGTTCCGGGTGCCACCGCGTACTGCGCGAAATCCGTCACGCCTTCGTCGCACAGCACGTCCTCGTCAATATAAAAATTCCCGGTCGCACGGCTGCTGTCGCGTCTGAAAATCGCATGGGCGGCGTCGGCGACGATTTCGGGCCTGCGACTGGCGTTCAGAATTTCTGGCGGGAAATGCACTTCGATCGCTGCGGTTGCGATCGTGGTGCGCGGCCACAGCGAGTTGACGGCGATGCGCTGCGGCGCGAGCTCGGCCGCCATGCCGAGCGTGCACAGACTCATGCCGTACTTCGACATGGTGTACGCGACATGATCCTTGAACCAGCGCGGGTCGAGGTTGAGCGGCGGCGCGAGATTGAGGATGTGCGGATTGCTTCCGTTGGCCAGATGCGGAATGCACGCCTGCGAGCACGCGAACGTGGCGCGCACGTTGACATCGAACATCAGATCGAAACGCTTCATCGGCGTCTGCAGCGTCGGCGCCAGCAGGATCGCGCTCGCGTTGTTTACCAGGATGTCGATGCCGCCGAACGCGCTCACCGCTTGTTCGACGGCCACGCGTATCGCGTCGTCGTCGCGCACGTCGAGCTTCAGCGCCAGCGCCCGCCCGCCGACCGCCTCGACTTCGTGCGCGACGCTGTGGATCGTGCCTTTCAATTGCGGATGCGGCTTATCGGTCTTGCCGGTGATCACCACGTTGGCGCCGTCGCGCGCACAGCGCAGCGCGATCGCGCGCCCGATGCCGCGCGTGGCGCCGGTGATGAATACAGTGCTGCCGCCCAGTCCCGACAAAGTGCCCCCGATCGCAAAAAATCTTTACCACAGAGGCACAGAGACACGGAGAAAAGCAAAAATCATCAAGAGCCAATAACAGAATCTCCCTCATCCCAACCCTTCTCCCGGCGGGAGAAGGACCGAGGGTGAGAGCGAGCACCGCACCGCTGCCGGCTCATTTTGTCAGGGCGCTCTAAATTCTCAGGCTCGCTCTGTGCCTCAGCGTCTCTGTGGTAAAAATCATCGTTTACCGAACTTCGCCGCGCGCTTCTCGACGAACGCCGCGACACCCTCGGCGAAATCGCTACTCTTCGCGCACTCGACAAACGCGTCCGACTCCGCCGCAAGCTGTGCCTGCAGTCCGTTGTCGAACGATTCGTTGAGCAGCCGCTTGGTTTCGGTGTACGCGATTGCCGGGCCATCGGCGAGGCGGCGCGCGATCTGCGCGGCCTGCGCATCGAGCTGATCCGACGGCACCACCCAGTTCAGCAGACCGAGATCGCGCGCGATGACGGCGTCGAACGGATCGGCCAGCAGTGTCAGCTCCAGCGCCTTGCGCAAACCGAGGATGCGCGGCAGAAAATAGGTCGTGCCACCATCGGGGCTGGCGCCGATACGGCTGTAGGCCAACGCAAAACGCGTGTTGTCGGCCGCGATCGCGAGATCGGCCGCCGCCATGATCGAAAGCCCGGCGCCGGCAACCGCGCCGTGCACCACCGCCAGCACCGGCTTCGGCATGCGCCGCAGCGCCAGGATCGCGGCATTCAGATCGGCGATCGTGCGTCCGGCGAGCTTCGGCGCCTGCGCGATATTCGCATGGAATACCGCCACGTCTCCGCCCGACAGAAACGCCGGGCCGGCGCCGCGCAGCACCACTACCCGCGCCGCCGCGTCGTCCGCCAGTTGTTCACAGGCGCGGCGAAACGACGCGATGGCCTCACCGTCGAGCGCATTCAGCACCTGCGGCCGGTTGAACGTGATCGTGCCGATTCCCGATTCGGCGTCGACGCCGGCCACGACCTTGTCGTTCATGCGCTTCTCCTCGCCGCGGAATCCTGCCCTTCTTCTTTTTCCGCGGCCAGCTCCGCACTGCCGAAGTCCGGCGGGAAATCATCAACCATGATCACCTGGCGGCGCAATGCATGCGCGGTCTGCAGTGTTTCGTTTTCTTCTTTCGTGATGATGTCCTTCGCCGCCGCGTCGTCCGCCATCTCGCGCAGCGAATGTCCGGATATGGTCTCCGCCTTGCGCGCGGCACGCAGCTTCGCCTCCACCGGTTCCGCGGCGAGCACCGCGCGCAACGCGGTCTCGAGTTCGGCCAGCGGCTCGGCGCCATCCGGCGGCAGATACATGCCGGCGGTCAGACGGTCGCGCACCGCCGACGGCTCGATCAGCAATTGCGCGACGTCGTGCCCGAGCCGGTCGGACGGACCGTGAAACGCACGCCCCAGCGGGAACATCAGTCCGCGCATCAGCCATGCCAGCGGCCGGTTCGGGAAATTCGCCAGCACACCGTCGAACGCGGCCTGGATGCGCGCCAGCGCATCCTGCAGCGACCATTCGAGCAGCGGCAGGTCGGCTTGGCTGCGGCCCTGATCCTCGTAGCGCTTGAGCGCCGCGGAGCACAGATACAGCTGGCTCAGGACGTCGCCCAGCCGCGCCGACAGCTTCTCGCGCCGTTTCAGCGCGCCGCCCAGCACCATCATCGATACGTCGGTAGTCAGCGCGAACGCCGCCGACACGCGGGTGAGCTGCCGATAGTAGTGCTGCGTCTCCGGCGCGCCCGGCACACTGCTGCCGCGGCCGCCGCTGAACCCGAAAAACAGTGCCCGTGCCGCGTTGCTCAGGGTGAACGACACATGCTCGAACAGCACGCGATCGAAATCGTGCAGCGCGGTGTCGTCGTCGCTTTCGCGCGTGGCCGCGATTTCGCGCAGCACGTACGGATGGCCGCGGATCGCGCCCTGCCCGAAGATCATCATCGTACGCGTCAGGATGTTCGCGCCTTCGACGGTGATCGCAATCGGCGTCGCTTCATACGGCCGCGCCAGGTAATTCTTCGGGCCCATGCAGATGCCCTTGCCGCCGTGCACATCCATCGCGTCGTTGATCACCTGCCGCCCGCGCTCGGTCAGGTGATACTTGACGATGCCCGAGATCACCGACGGCTTTTCACCGAGATCGACCGCGCCCGCCGTCATGATGCGTGCCGCGTCCATCATGTAGGTGTTGCCGCCGATGCGCGCCAGCGCCTCCTCGACGCCCTCGAAGCGTCCGACCGGCAGATTGAACTGCACCCGCACCCGCGCATAGGCACCGGTGGCACGCGCGGCGAGCTTGGCAACGCCGACGCTGTTGGCCGGCAGCGAGATCGAGCGGCCGGCTGCCAAGCAGTTCATCAGCATCGTCCAGCCCTGGCCCGCACGTTGCTGCCCGCCGATTACCCAGTCCAGCGGGATGAACACGTTGTGTCCCCAGTTGGGGCCGTTCTGAAACACCGCGTTCAGCGGAAAGTGACGGCGGCCGATGCTGATGCCCGGCGTCTCGACCGGAATCAGCGCCAGCGTGATGCCGATGTCTTCATCGTCGCCGAGCAGATGATCTGGATCGCGCAGTTTGAATGCCAGGCCGAGCAGCGTCGCCACCGGACCCAGCGTGATGTAGCGCTTCTCCCAGTTGAGGCGAACGCCGAGCACTTCCGCACCATTGAATTCGCCGTGACACACGACACCGATGTCCGGAATCGATCCGGCATCCGATCCGGCCTCCGGCCCGGTCAGCGCGAAGCACGGCATTTCGAGCCCGCGCGCCAGCCGCGGCAGGTAATGATTCTTCTGCTCCTCGGTGCCGTAGTGCAGCAGCAACTCGGCCGGCCCGAGCGAGTTCGGCACCATCACCGACACCGCACCGGTACCGCAGCGGGTGGTGAGCTTCATGATCACTTCCGAATGCGCGAGCGCGGAAAAGCCCATGCCGCCGTATGCCTTCGGAATGATCATGCCGAGGAAGCCCTTGTCGCGAATGAACTGCCATGCCTGCTGTGGCAGATCGTAAAGTTCATGCGTGATGCGCCAGTCGTCGAGCATGCGGCACAGTTCCTCGACCGGGCCGTCGATGAACGCGCGCTCGTCGTCGCTGAGCCGCGGGCGCGGCACCGCCAGCAGCTTGTTCCAGTCGGGATTGCCGCTGAACAGATCGCCGTCCCACCACACGCTGCCGGCATCGAGCGCCTCCTGCTCGGTTGCCGATACCCGCGGCAGAATGCGGCGGAAGGTATCGAGCAGCGGCCGGCTCACGCGCTCCAGCCGGATGCCGGACGGATACAGCAGAACCGCTGCGGCGATGAAAACGATCCACAGAATCAGCAACACAATTGACGGCAGCGCATGGAACAGCGACAGGATGATCAAGCCGACGCCGCCGGCTATCACCCACGCCGGCGCCGCTGCGCGCCGGTACGCGAGTGTCCACAGTACTGCGATAAACAGAATGACCAGGATTGCGCTCATGAATACAGACCTCCTGATGGCGTTGCGCCATGCGCAAAGCGCAATGATTGCAGCGTAGTTTACATCGT
>JBDZVW010000001.1:0-25059 GCA_040255885.1 Betaproteobacteria bacterium | reverse complement strand
GTCGTGATAGGAAAATATTGCGTTGGCCGCCTGCACCTGTTCGCGATAACGCGGTACCAGGTTCACCCTGCCGCCGACGCAGAGTATCTGCCGCTGCGACAGATCGGGGCTGCCGGGCGACTCGTCCGCACAATGCTCCGGTGCAGCAGCCAGCCCGCCGGCCGATGATGCTGCGCCGCGCGCATGCCGATACCATTCGATGCGGCGCATTGCGCGCCCGAGTGCGCGTCTCGCGGCGTCTGCGCCGCTGCGCGCGGCATCCCGTTCGCCGGTCAGCGCTTGTATGCGCGCGGCCAGCGTGCCGGCCTGTTCACCACATTCCCACCGCTCCACAGCCGCCTGCAATCGCGTTGCGGTGTTACGTGCATTCAATGTCTCGCGTTTCGCCGCGGCCAGCTCTTCGCGCAAGCGGACGGTCTCGCGCCTGAGCGCCGCGCATTGTTCATTGGCACGGTTGTGCGCCCGCTCCCGCTCGTGCGCACGCTCTTCCAGCACACAAAGCCGGCGCATCGCCGCGCGGCGGGTGGCGAATGCATGGTGCGACAGCATGTGCATTTCCTGCGACAA
Source organism: Betaproteobacteria bacterium (assembly GCA_040255885.1). Lineage (GTDB taxonomy): Bacteria > Pseudomonadota > Gammaproteobacteria > Burkholderiales > JBDZVW01 > JBDZVW01. The sequence continues at coordinate 24,492 of JBDZVW010000001.1, read as the reverse complement.
CACTTCGTCCACGCCCGGATCGCAGGCCGGGTGCGTCAATGCCGCCCAATAGGCCGGCATCGGATCGCCGCGCGCGGCGTGCTGCCGCCACAAATCGATCAGTTGCGCCGGCGCTCCGGCCGACCTGAAGCGTGCGACCGCGCCGCGGTAGCGCTCTTCGAGAATCTTGTGTGCGAGGCGGGAAAAATCATTGCGCTCCTGTGCGCAGTGCACGGCGCTGGAATGCAATCCGTAGTCGTCGACGCCCTCCCAGTCGACGTATCCGGCACGGCGGAATATCCGGCACAGTTCGCGGGCATCGAACGCCGCGCCCAGCAGCACGCAATGGTGCATGTGCGGGATTTCCCACAGGCGCCTGCGCGAGGCGCGCGGCGTGACGGATCGAGTGTCGTGTTTGCAGCATCGCAGCGTCTCCCCGCCGGCAGCGAACGGCTGCGTGGATTGGCCGGCTGTCGGCAGCCCGGACAGGACGCCACCATTGAAAGTCTCAGCGCCGGACGAGCCGTTTGCGCTCGCATGGCCGGCCAGCAAAGCGAAATTCGCGTTCATTGCGTTCCACCTCCTTGCGAAAAGACGGGCGCGGTGGCTGGCTTCGGGCGCGAAAGCGCGGCGTGGCTGGCGGCGCGATCATCCTGCGGCAATCGCCACAGGCCAATTGGTTATACACGATAAACAATAATGATTCTCATTATCTATGTCAACAAGAATTCATCCCCGACGGCCAAATCACGGTTTCGGCGCGACTGATCACAATCCGCGCTGTATTGACTTGACCAACGAATGAGTGACGCTGCAATCACCGGGCTGCCGGCGCCGGTACCGCACCATCATCCATTGTCGTCTGCCAGTAATGACGATGCGTCCGGCGATAGCGTGACACCGCGACGTCGCCTGCCGCATCGAGCGTAACCGTGACCGCGCCATCGCGATCGGTGCGAGTGGTGCGCACGCCGGCCTTGCGGTAGCGTGCCACCACGACACGCGCCGGATGATGGAAGCGGTTGTGATAGCCGGCAGAAAACACCACCCATTGCGGATCGACCGCGGCAATGAACGCCGGCGATGACGACGTCTTGCTGCCGTGATGCGGCGCGACGATGACGTTCGCGCGAAGCTTATCCGGCATTTTCGCCACCAGGCGCGCTTCCACCTTGTGCGTGATGTCGGCCGGCAACAGCGCAGCGGCATGCGCGGTGGCGATCTTGAGCACGCAGCCGCGGTCGTTGTCGCTCAACGACGGATTGTCGGCCGCGCCGGCAGCGGGATAAAGAAATTCGAAATGCACGTCATCCCAGTTCCAGTGCTGGCCGCTGACGCACGGTCCGGCGTCGGGCCCCTGCGCCATCAATGGATTCCCGCGCGGCAGCGACGCGATGAAACGCCCGACCGACAGCGCCTGCAGCACCGACGCCGCACCGCCGGAATGGTCGATGTCGTTGTGGCTCACCACCATCACGTCGAGCGAGCGCACACCGGCCGCACGCAGAAACGGCACGATTACGCGGCTGCCGGCGTCCGATCCCGATGCGAACGCCGGTCCGGTGTCGTAAAGCAGCACGTGGTGGCGGGTCTGCGCAACCACCGCGAGCCCCTGCCCGACGTCGAGCACGGTCAGCCGCACGCTGCCTTCAGCAACCGGCGGCGGCAGCACCAGAAACAATGGCAGCAGCCCGACCAGTCCCAGCCAGCGTGCCGGAAAGCCGCGCGGCGCCAGCAGCCACATGATTGCGATCACGGCGACGGCCACCGTCCACGGCGCCGGTGCGTGCTGGTACCACACCGCGTACGGCAGCGTGCTCAGCCACTGCACGACCACCATGCACCACGCCATCACCCGATGCGCCAGCAGCAATCCCCAGTCGACCGGCAGTGCCACGCCGATCAGCGTCAACGGCACCACAATCAGGCTCACCACCGGTATCGCAAACGCGTTCGCCAGCGGCGACACCACGGAAACCTGCTGAAACAGCGCCAGCAGAAACGGTGTCAGTCCCAGCGTGATCGCCCATTGCACACGACCCCACTCGACCAGCCAGTGCACGCGGCCGGTGCGCGCGGTACTGACATACAGGATCAGCGCGACCGCCCCGAACGACAGCCAGAAGCCCGCCGCCATCACCGCCCACGGATCGAGCATCACGACCACCAGCAGCGCGCACGCCAGCACTGCGGACGGCATGCTGGTGCGCCCCAGCCATAACGCGATTGCCACCGCGCCTAGCATGTAGACGGTGCGCTGCGCCGGCACCCCGAATCCGGCCAGCAGCGCGTAAGCCAGCGCGGCGGCGAATCCGGCAAGCGCCGCCACCTTGCGCGCCGGGATGCGCAGCGCCAGCCGAAATAATCGCCGCCACAGGCCGTACATCAGCGCAAACACGAGCGCCGATACCATCGTAATATGCAATCCGGATATGCTGATGAGATGGCCTATACCCGTACGAATGAAGGTCTGCCATTGCGCTTGCGGGATCGCGCGCTGGTCGCCGATCGCCAGCGCTTCCAGCACGCCGGCATAAGGGGCGCCCGGCAGTGCCCGCGCGATGCGCGCGCGAATGGCTTCGCGGACACGCGCAATTCGATACTGCAATCGCGGAACAAACGCGGCGAGACGATGGTTGTGCGGATCGTCGCGCACATAGCCGGTGGCGCGGATACCGCGCTCCAGCAGCCATGCCTCGTAATCGAAGCCGTGAGGATTGGCGAAACCGTGCGGCCGCCGCAGCCGCACTTTCAGGCGCCAGCGTTCGCCGGCGTGCAGCGCCGGAAGTGCGGCGTGGTCATGTTCGCCGGCGCGTGCCGCCCACCATGAAAGCGCCAAAACGTGCGGAATCCGCGCGCCGTTCGCCGCGGATTCGACGTTGAACAGAAAACGTACGCTATGCTCGCCGGCGTGCGGCAGTCCCGCGATCACGCCGGTGACAACGACGTCGCGGCCTTCCAGATCAGCCGGCAGCGCGTCGGCGAGTCGCTGCTGTGCCAGCAGCGCCGCCCAGAAAAAACCGAGCCCGCAACACAGAATGCCGGTCAGCACCCGCGCGGCGATTTTCGCATGCGGCGTTCCACGGCGCCGCGCGGCGAGCACGCCGGCGGCGACTGCGAGCAGCGGCAATGCCGCCATCCACGACGGCAGCCTGGCCTGCTGCTGTAACAGCCAGGCGCCGGCAACGAACAGCAGTACGTTGACGCGCATCAGCCGCGCGACGCCCCGGCGGCCGGAAATTGGATAGAATGAGTGCTTTGCACAAGCCGCCTCCCCTTGGCGCATGTCGCGCAAATTTTTTCGCAAGTATCTGCCGAGCCATGAAGCCGTGCGCCGCAACCGCTACATCGGCGTGTTCGGCTCGCTGCTGTCGCACCACAATCTGTGGCACTTGCACCGCCGCTCGGTGGCCGGCGGCGTCGCGGTCGGCATGTTCTCCGGACTGGTGCCGGGACCGCTGCAAATGATCTCGGCAGCGATTCTGGCGATCCTTTTCAAGGTGAACCTGCCGGTCGCGCTGGCCGTCACCTTTTACACCAACCCATTTACTATCGTGCCGCTATATTATGCCGCGTACAAGCTGGGGCGGCTGGTGCTGTTCGAAAGCGGCAACGGCGCGCCGGCGGTCGTGCTCGAGATGCCGGGATTGAGTCTCGCCGACATTTCATCATGGCTGCCGTCGCTGCTGCACTGGGGCATGTCGCTCGGCAAGCCGCTGGCGATCGGCTTGCCGCTGCTGGCGCTGCTGCTGGCAGCCGCCGGTTATTTCGTGGTCGACTGGACGTGGCGGCTGCAGGTGATCTACGGCTGGCGGCGGCGGGCACGGCGCCATCGCAAACGGATAGAATCGTGACGATACCACAATATTGGCAGCAGGCAGTGCGCGAGCTGGCACGCAGCGATGCCGTTCTCAAGCGCCTGATCCGGCAGTACCGCGGGCTGGCGCCGCGCAGCCGCGGTGACGCGTTCATGACGCTGGCGCGCGCGATCGTCGGCCAGCAGATCTCGGTCAAGGCCGCGGACAGCGTCTGGCAGCGGCTCGCCACGACGCTCGACACGCTGTCGCCGCACGCCGTCGGCGCGGCATCGGTCGAACGGCTGAGGAGCTGCGGACTGTCGGCGCGCAAGGCCGATTATGTTCGCGATCTCGCCGCGCACTTCATAGACGGCGGCCTCGCCACCGCACGCTGGGAACAATTCGACGACGAAGCGCTGATCGCGCGGCTGGTCGAAATCAGGGGCATCGGCCGCTGGACCGCCGAAATGTTCCTGATGTTCCATCTCGCGCGCCCCGATGTGTTGCCGCTCGACGATCTCGGGCTGCAACGCGCGCTGCGTCTGCATTACAATAACGGATGTCCCCTCTCGCCGCGCCGCGTGCGCACGATCACCCGCCAGTGGCAGCCGTGGCGCTCGGTGGCGACCTGGTACCTGTGGCGCAGTCTCGATCCGCTGCCGGTGGACTACTGATGATGGATGACAGCCGCAAACTTCCGCAACCGACGATGACACGCGAGGAATTCGCCCGCGCCTATGCCGCGAGGAAAATTCGCGTGCAGATCGATGCGCGCCGTGCCGCCCACTACCTCAGCCAGCGCCTGTGGCTGCCGCTGGTGCGCCTGCCAATACTCGGCAGCGGCATCGCGCTGGCACTGATCCGGCACTGGTGGCTGGGTCTGGCGCTGTTTCTGTTCGGGCTGGCGCTGCCGTGGATCGTCAAGCGCACGGCGTCGAATTTCGTGCTCACGCAAACGTTTCAGGACGACGAAACCTACCGCGACGCGGTGCAGCGGGAAATCATCCGCATCACGCCCGTTGAATGACGCGCATCACGAAGATCGGCGACCGCGGTGCGGCGGCGCCGCTCAGTCACGGTCGCCGGCGGTGACAGCCGGGCCCAGCACGCCGTCCACCAGCCGCAGCACGCGATCGGCGCGCGCGGCAATCTCCGGATCGTGCGTCACCAATACAAAGCTGGTGCCCATGCGCTGATTGAGCGCCAGCATCAGCTCGAACACTCCCTGCGCGTTCTGCCGGTCGAGATTGCCGGTCGGCTCGTCCGCCAGCACGCACGCCGGCTCGGTGACCAGCGCGCGCGCCAGCGCCGCACGCTGGCGTTCACCGCCCGACAGCTCGGCCGGCGTATGGGTCACGCGATGACTGAGGCCGACCTGTTCCAGCATCATCGCCGCGCGCTCGTACGCCGCCTTGCGCTCCATGCGCCGGATCAACAGCGGCATCGCGACGTTTTCGAGCGCGGTGAATTCCATCAGCAGATGATGGAACTGGTAGACGAAACCCAGCGCGCGGTTGCGCGTGCGGCCGCGCGCCTCTTCAGTCTGGTCGCGCAGATTCACGCCCTCGACGAAGATGTCGCCCGACGTCGCTTCGTCGAGCCCGCCCAGCAGATGCAGCAGCGTGCTCTTGCCGGACCCCGATGCACCGATGATGGCGACGCGCTCGCCGGCGCGCACTTCGAGATTCACGCCCGTCAGCACCGGCACTTCGAGCCGGCCCTGACGGTAGCTCTTGTAGAGCCCGCGGCAGGCGAGCACGATGCCGTCGAGCGCGGCGTCATTCATAGCGCAACGCTTCCGCCGGATTGACCTTCGCCGCGCGGTAGCTCGGATAAATGGTGGCGAGCAGCGACAGCGCCAGCGACACCAGCGCCGTCGCGATCACATCGGGCGCCTGCACCTGCGACGGCAGTTCGCTGATGTAATAGACGGACTTCGCCAGGAAATGCACGCCGAACAGGTGTTCGATGAACGGCACGACGACCGGGATGTTGTACGCCAGCGATACGCCGCAGATCAGCCCCAGCGCGGTGCCGAAAATGCCGATCAGCGCGCCTTGCACGAAAAATATCTTGGTGATGCTGCCGGGGCTCGCGCCCAGCGTGCGCAGGATCGCGATGTCCGGCCGCTTGTCGGTGACCACCATGATCAGGCTGGAAACAATGTTGAACGCCGCCACCGCGATAATCAGGATCACCACGATGAACATCATGCGTTTCTCGATCTCGACCGCGCGGAAGAAGGTCGCGTATTCCATCGTCCAGTCGGTCAGATAGACCTGCGTGGTGATGGTGCGCGACAGCTGGTGCACCACCTGGTTGGCCTTGAACAGATCCTTGAGCCGCAGCCGCACGCCGGTCACCGCGTTGCCCATCCGATACAGCGCGCGCGCGTCGTTGATGTTGATCAGCGCCAGACTGGAATCGTACTGATAGTGGCCGATCTGGAAGATGCCGACCACGGTGAACTGCCTGAGCCGCGGCAGCACGCCGGCCGGCGTCACCAACCCCTGCGGCGCAATCAGCACTACCTTGTCGCCGACGCCGACGCCGAGCACCGCTGCCAGATCCGATCCCAGCACGATGCCGAAACGGCCGGGCTTGAGCGCATCAAAGCTGCCCAGCTTCATGTGCTTGCCGATCGCATCCACCTGCATTTCGTCGGACGGATCGATGCCGCGCACCAGCACACCGCGCACGTTCGCGCCTGCCGACAGCAGGCCCTGGTCGCTGATGTACGGCGCCGCCGCGATCACCTGCGGATTCTGCAGCGCCTCTTTCGCCACCAGCTGCCAGTTCTGCAGGCGCTTGTCCGGTCCCATGATCTCGACATGGGCGGCGGCTTCGAGGATGCGCGTGCGGATTTCGCGCTGAAATCCGTTCATTACCGACAGCACCGTAATCAGCGCGGTCATGCCGAGCGCAATGCCGATGATCGAAACCGCCGCGATAAACGAGATCGCGCGGTTGCGGCGCTTGGCGCGTGTATAGCGCAAGCCGACGAAAAGTTCGTAAGATCGCACGCTGCGGGACGGGCGGACAAAAGCGGCAGTTTGCCACAACCGCGGCGTCCGCGCAGTAGGCGCCTCCATCGAATCGGCCGAATGGTAAACTCGCGCCGATGCGCTGTACGCTTCTTGTCACCGACGCCTGGTATCCGCTCGACATGGCGGAACACGGGATTCCGTTGCCCGCGCTGAATGTGCTGCAGACGTTGCTCGCGCGCGGCAGGCGGCAGCAAGGTGATGCGGCGACGGCGGAATCGCGGCTGTGTGACGCGTTCGGCATCGCGCGACAGTCCGACTATCCGATCGCGGCGCTGACCCTCGCATGCGATGGCGGAAATCCCGGCACCGCCTGCTGGCTGCGCGCCGATCCGGTGCATCTGCAGGCGCAGCGCAACCGGCTGGTGCTGGTTGACAGCGGTGCCTTTGAGATCGCCACGGGCGAAGCACAACAACTGACCGACGCGCTGAACCGCCAGTTCGCGGCAGACGGCATGCTGTTCCATCCGCTGCGTCCGGATCGCTGGTACCTGCGGCTTGAAGCGGCACCGCAGATCGTCACGACGCCGTTGTCGGAAGCAGCCGGCCGTGACATCGACGCGCTGCTGCCGCAAGGCGCCGACGCGTTGCGCTGGCACGCGCGCATCAATGAAGCCCAGATGCTGCTCTCCGGTCACCCCGTCAACGAGGCCCGCGAAGCGCGCGGCGAACTGCCGGTGAACAGCATCTGGCCGTGGGGCGGCGGCACCGCGCCGGGTTCACCGCAACGCCCGTTCACACATGTATGGAGCGACGACGTGACGGCGTGCGCACTGGCGCACACGGCGGAGATTCCGCATGAAGCGTTGCCGCCGTCAGCCGCGCAATGGCTGGAGCATGCCGCGCCCGACGGACATCACCTGATCGTAAACGACCGCCTGCGCGGCGCAGCGCAGTATGCGGATCACGGCGGCTGGCTCAACGCTGCGGCGGCACTCGACAGCGAATGGCTCGCGCCGCTGCTCGATGCGCTGCGCCATCGCCGGCTGTCCGAACTCGTGCTGTGGCTGCCGGGCGCCGCGTTCTCGTATTCGTGCACGATCACGCCGGCGGATTTGTGGAAATTCTGGCGCCGCGCGCGGCCGCTCGCCGATTACGCGCCGCGCTGACCGCGATGCCGCAGATCGTTTCGCGCACGTCACCCGCCACAGCCGTTGCGGCACTGATGAGCGCCGGGGTTCCGCCGCTGCTTGCACGCCTTTATGCCGCGCGCGGTATTCACGGTGCCGGCGACCTCGCGACCGAACTCGCCAGTCTGCTGCAACCGCAGTGCATGAAAGGGTTGGCACACGCCACCCGTCTGCTGGCCGACGCGATCGGCGCGCAGCGCCGCCTCGTCATCATTGCCGACTACGATTCCGATGGCGCGACCGCGTGCGCGGTATGCCTGCGCGCGCTGCGCGCGTTCGGCGCCGATGTCGATTACCTGGTGCCGAACCGCTTCGAGTACGGTTACGGGCTGACGCCCGAGATTGTGCAGCTCGCGCATGCAACAAAACATCCCGACATCCTGATCACCGTCGACAACGGCATCGCCAGCTGCGACGGTGTCGCGGAAGCGGCACGGCTCGGCATCGGCGTGGTGATCACCGACCATCACCTGCCCGGCGCCGAACTGCCGCAGGCACTGGCGATCGTCAATCCGAACCAGCCGGGCTGCGAATTTCCGAGCAAGCACCTGGCCGGCGTCGGCGTCGCGTTCTACCTGATGCTGCAGTTGCGTGCCGAACTGCGGACGCGCGGCGCATTCCACGCCATCCCCGAACCGAATCTGGCACAGTTGCTCGATCTGGTGGCGCTGGGCACGGTCGCCGACGTGGTGCGGCTTGACGCCAACAACCGCCTGCTGGTGAGCCAGGGACTGGCACGCATCCGCCGCGGCCGTGTCCAGCCCGGCATCCGGCAACTGTTTCGCGTCGCCGGCCGTGATCCGGCGCGCGCTGCCAGCCATGACCTCGGATTTTTTCTGGGGCCACGCCTCAACGCCGCCGGCCGGCTCGACGACATGTCGCTCGGCATCGAGTGCCTGACGACCGACGACGAGGATCGTGCCGCGGACATCGCGACGCAGCTCGATGCGCTCAACCGCGAGCGGCGCGCGATCGAATCCGACATGCAGCAGGACGCGCTGCTCGCGATCGAGCGCATGCAATGCGCGGACAGCTACAGCGTGAGCCTGTTCGATCCCGGCTGGCACCAGGGCGTGATCGGCATTCTCGCGTCACGCCTCAAGGACAAGTTCCATCGCCCCGCATTCGCGTTCGCGCCCGGCACTCCGGGCGAACTCAAGGGCTCGGGGCGCTCGATCCCGGGCCTGCACCTGCGCGACGCGCTCGATCTCGTCGCCAAGCGTGAACCGGGCATGATCCTGCGTTTCGGCGGCCATGCGGCGGCTGCCGGCCTGACGCTGCGCGCCGCCGACCATCCACGCTTTGCCGCGGCATTCGAGGCGGCGGCGCAAATGCTGCTCACGCCGGCCGACCTCGAACGCACGATCGAAACCGACGGTCCGCTGACGGACGGCGACATGACGGTTACCGCGGCCGAACTGCTGGAAACCGCGGTGTGGGGACAGGGCTTTCCGCCGCCCGCGTTCGACAACGAATTCGACATCCTGCAGCAGCGTGTCGTCGGCGAGCGCCATCTCAAGCTGCGGCTGCGCGCGGACGGCGGTGCCGGCCCGCTCGACGGTATCCGCTTCGCGCACACCGAGCCGCTGCCGGCGCGCGTGCATGCGGTTTACCGGCTCGCCGTCAACCGTTTCAACGGCGGCCGGCGGCTCGATGTGATCGTCGATCACTGGGAGCCGGCGTGAAATGGCGGGCGGCGCTCATGTATAATTTTCGCTTTTGGGGAACCGCCATCATGGACGCCGAACGCATCAATCTGATTGATCACCATCTCGAAGATCTCGCCCGCCGCAACACGGAACTGCGGAGGTATCTTTGACTTCGCCGCAAAGGAACAGCGGCTCGCCGAAGTCGTCCGCCTGAGCGAGGATCCGGCGATCTGGAGCGATACCCGGCGCTCGCAGGAACTCGGCAGGGAACGCAAGTCGCTGGAGGATCTGGTCTCGACGCTGCAGCAGCTCGATCGCGATCTGAGTGACGCCCGCGAACTGTTCGATCTGGCGCACGCCGAGGAAGATGACGACGCGCTGGCCGGTGTCGGAGCCGACGCCGACGCACTGGAGCATGCAGTCGCCACGCTGGAATTCCAGCGCATGTTCTCCAACCCGATGGACCCCAATAATTGCTTCATCGACATCCAGGCAGGCTCCGGCGGCACCGAAGCGCAGGACTGGGCCGGCATACTCGAACGCATGTATCTGCGCTACTGCGAACGGCGCGAACTGGGCGTCGAAATTCTCGAAGAGCAGCCGGGTGAAGTCGCCGGTATCAAGAACGCGACGATCAAGGTGCGCGGCGATTATGCATACGGCTATCTGCGCACCGAAAGCGGCGTGCACCGGCTGGTGCGCAAGTCGCCGTTCGATTCCAATCACCGTCGCCATACGTCGTTCGCGAGTGTGTTCGTCTACCCTGAGGTGGATGAGACGATCGAGGTCGAAATCAACCCGGCCGACCTGCGCATCGACACCTACCGCGCGTCGGGTGCCGGGGGCCAGCACATCAACAAGACCGATTCCGCGGTGCGCATCACGCACGGCCCGACCGGCATCGTCGTGCAATGCCAGAACGACCGCTCGCAGCACCGCAACCGTGCCGAGGCGATGGCGATGCTGAAATCCCGCCTCTACGAACTGGAATTGCGCAAGCGCACCAGCGAAAAGCAGGCGATGGAAGACGCCAAGACCGACATCGCCTGGGGCCACCAGATCCGTTCCTACGTGCTCGACCAGTCGCGCATCAAGGATCTGCGCACCAGCGTCGAAGTCGGCAATACGCAGGCGGTGCTCGACGGCGATCTCGACGACTTCATCAGTGCCAGCCTCAAGCAGGGGGTATAGTCGAAACATGAACGAACAACAACAACCGCCGGTCGACGACAACCGCATCATCGAGGAGCGCCGCGCCAAGCTCGGTGCGCTGCACCAGGCCGGCGTCGCCTTTCCGAATGATTTCGAACGCGAGCACCTGATCGGCGACATCGTCGCGCAATACTCGGAGCGCGACCACGACGCGCTGGAGCGTGAGCCGGTCAGCGTGAAGATCGCCGGCCGCATGATGCTGAAGCGCGTGATGGGCAAGGCGAGCTTCGCCAAGCTGCAGGACATGAGCGGCGCGATCCAGCTCTACATCACCGACGAGCATTTCGGCCGCGAACGCCACGCCGCGTTCAAGCACTACGACATCGGAGACATTCTCGGCGTATCCGGCGTGCTGTTTCGAACCAAGACCAACGAGCTGACGGTTCGTGTGCAGGAATTGCGGCTGCTCACGAAATCGCTGCGCCCGCTGCCGGAAAAGTTCCACGGGCTGGCCGACCCTGAAACCCGCTACCGCCAGCGCTATCTCGACCTGATCACGAACGAGGACACGCGCCGGACATTCAAGCTGCGCTCGCAACTGATCCAGGCGACACGCGAATTTTTCGTGCAGCGCGGCTATCTCGAAGTCGAAACGCCGATGATGCACCCGATCCCGGGCGGTGCGGCGGCGCGTCCGTTCACGACTCACCACAACGCACTCGACATGCAGCTCTATCTGCGCATCGCGCCGGAGCTTTACCTGAAGCGGCTGGTGGTCGGCGGCTTCGAGCAGGTGTTCGAGATCAACCGCAATTTCCGCAACGAGGGGATCTCGACGCGCCACAATCCCGAGTTCACGATGCTCGAGTTCTACTGCGCGTACAAGGACTACCGCTACCTGATGGATTTCATCGAGCAATTACTGCGCACCGCCGCGCAGGCCGTGCTCGGCACGACGAAAGTCGCTTACCAGGGCCGCGAAATCGATTTCGGCAAGCCGTTCGACCGGCTCACGATCGTGCAGGCAATCGCCCGTTTTCACCCCGAATATCCTGCGGCCGACCTTGACGACGGTGCCTTCCTGCGCGGCAAACTGGCCGAGCTCGGCGCCGCTCACAAGCCGGACGACGGCGTCGGCGCGCTGCAGCTCGCACTGTTCGAAGCGACCGTCGAATCCCAATTGTTCGCACCGACTTTCCTGCTCGATTATCCGGCCGAGGTCTCCCCGCTCGCGCGGCGCAGCGACCAGAACCCTGAAATCACCGAGCGTTTCGAGCTTTATATCGCCGGGCGCGAAATCGCAAACGGCTTCTCCGAGCTCAACGATCCCGAGGATCAGGCGCGGCGCTTCGCCGAGCAGGCGCGACAGAAGGATGCCGGCGACGCCGAAGCGATGCATTACGATGCCGACTACATTCGCGCACTCGAATACGGGCTGCCGCCGACCGCCGGCGCCGGCATCGGCATCGACCGCCTGGTGATGCTGCTGACCGACAGCCCGAGCATCCGCGACGTGATTCTGTTTCCGCAGTTGCGGCCGGAGTAACAGAAAAACCCTTTACCGCAGAGGCGCAGAGACGCAGAGGTACGCAAAGGAAAAACAAAATCAGAAGTTCTTTGCGGTTTTTCTTTGCGCCTTCGCGCCTTTGCGGTTATGGTTTTTATCTGCGTTTCCTCTGCGCCTCTGCGTCTCTGCTGTTGAAGTTTTGGTTTTCTTTGTCTCTCTGTGGTTAAGTTTTTGGAGCGACCGACATGAACCAGCCGATATGGCGCCCTTCCGCCGAGCGCATCGCACGCGCCAATCTGACGGCGTTCATCGCGCACGCATGCGATCACTGGCAGGCGGACGTCGCCGATTACGCCGACCTCTACCGCTGGTCGATCGAAGCGCCGGAGCAGTTCTGGCAGTCGGTGTGGGCATTCTGCGGCGTCATCGCGGAAACGCCGGGCGGCCACGTGCTGGTCGACGGCAATCGCATGCCGGGTGCGCGCTGGTTTCCCGATGCGCGTCTCAATTTCGCGCAGAATCTGCTGCGGCGGCGCGACAACGGGATCGCGCTGATCTTTCGCGGCGAAGACCGCGTTACCGGGCGCATCACCTGCGCCGAACTCTACAGCGAAGTGTCGCGCCTGGCGCAGGCGCTGCGCGCGGCCGGCGTGACGGCCGGCGACCGCGTCGCCGGCTACATGCCGAACCTGCCCGGCACCATCATCGCAATGCTCGCCGCCACCAGCATCGGTGCGGTATGGTCGTCGTGCTCGCCGGATTTCGGGGTGCAGGGCGTGCTGGACCGCTTCGGCCAGATCGAGCCGAAAATCCTGTTCGCCGCCGATGGTTATTTCTACAACGGCAAGACCATCGACGTATTGTCGCGATTGCGCGAACTGGCGGCACGCATGCCGTCCGTGGAACACGTCATTGTCGTGCCCTACACCTGCCCCTCGCCCGCCATCGGCGACATCCGGGACGCCGTCAGCGTGCACGAGTTCATGGAACCGTTTCGGCCGCGCGAGATCCGCTTTGCACAACTGCCGTTCGACCATCCGCTTTACATCATGTTCTCGTCCGGCACCACCGGCGTGCCCAAGTGCATCGTGCACGGCGCCGGCGGCACGCTGCTGCAGCACCTGAAGGAACAGGTGCTGCATTGCGATCTGAAGCGCGGCGACCGGCTGTTCTACTTCACCACCTGCGGCTGGATGATGTGGAACTGGCTGGTGTCGGGACTGGCGGCGGAAGCGACGCTGGTGCTGTATGACGGCTCGCCGACGATCAGCGGCGGCAACGCGCTGTTCGATTACGCCGACGCAGCCGGCATCACGGTCTTCGGCACATCGGCGAAGTTCATCGATGCCGTCGCGAAACTCGGCTTGAAGCCGCGCGAATCCCACAAGCTCACCGCATTGAAAACGATTCTTTCGACCGGCTCGCCGCTGGTCCCGGAAAGCTTCGACTACGTTTACCGCGACATCAAGCGCGACCTGCAGTTGTCGTCGATTTCGGGCGGCACCGACATCATCTCGTGCTTCGTGCTCGGCAATCCGGTGCTGCCGGTGTGGCGCGGCGAGATCCAGTCACGCGGACTGGGCATGAGAGTCGAAGTGTTCGACGACGACGGTCGCAGCCTCGTCGGTGAAAAAGGCGAACTGGTGTGCACCGCGCCATTCCCGTCGATGCCGATCGGCTTCTGGAACGATCCCGACGGCTCACGCTATCAGGCCGCCTATTTCGGAAAATATCCCGGTGTATGGCGTCACGGTGATTACTGCGAATTGACCGCGCACGACGGCATGATCATCTACGGCCGTTCCGATGCCGTGCTCAACCCCGGCGGCGTGCGTATCGGCACCGCCGAAATCTACCGCCAGGTCGAGCAGCTCGACGTAATCGTCGAAAGTCTGGTCATCGCGCAGCAATGGGAGCATGACGTGCGCATCGTGCTGTTCGTGCGGCTGCGGGACGGGGCGACGCTCGATGAAGCACTGATCGACCGCATCAGACGGCAGATCCGCGACAACACCACGCCGCGCCACGTGCCGGCGAAGATCGTGCAGGTCACCGACATTCCGCGCACCCGCAGCGGCAAGATCGTCGAACTGGCGGTGCGCGACGTGGTGCATGGCCGCACGGTGAAAAACCTTGAAGCGTTGGCGAATCCCGAGGCGCTGGAACAGTTCCGGAACCGGCTGGAACTGCACACTTGAGCCCGTCGCATCATTGTCGCGGCACCGCCTTTCACCCGTGTCTGCGCAGGAAATGATGAGTCGTTCATATCGCATATACAAAACCTTACAATTACCGGTGGCTGCCGGTAACGATTCGCGTTATGCTTTTTGTCCGGATTAGCGCCTGTTGAAGCGCAGCTTTTCATTCAGGAAAAACAGGAGAAAAATCATGCCCGAGATGCAAAGCCGCACCAATCCGATCATCATCATTGCCGCGATCGCGGTCATCATCTTCTGCGCCGTCGGCGTCGGCGTGTTCACCGGTCTGATTCCGAGTACGTTTTCAAAAAATGCGCCGGACGCGGCAACCCCGGCGAGCGAGCCGGCGCAACAGGCGGCAGCCGAACCAGAATCACAGCCGGCGCCCGCCGCATCTTCAGCGCAATCGAACCATCCTCCTGTCGCGACGAAATCCGCAGCTGCCGAATCCGCCCCACCGCGTACGCGCACCGAACGCACCGAACGCCCGGCACCGGCGCCCAGCGTGGCCGTCTGCACCAACTGCGGCACCGTCGAGGCGATCAGCGTGAAACAACATGAAGGTTCCGGCAGCGGCATCGGCGCGGTCGCCGGCGCGGTGGTCGGTGGGCTGGTCGGCAACCAGATCGGCGCGGGGCGCGGCAACACGCTTGCCACCATCGCCGGCGCCGTCGGCGGCGCCTACGCCGGCAACAAGGTCGAGGAAAAAGTGAAGTCGACCGACCGTTATATCGTGTCGGTGCGGATGCACGATGGCAGTCATCGCACATTCACCTATGCCTCGCAGCCCGGCCTCGCGATCGGTCAGCACGTAAAAATCGAGAACGGCTCGCTGGTGGCCGCGAACTGACGTCGCCCCGCCTTTCGCGGGTATTTTACAGATACCCCTCATAGGTATATGATGGTCCGCATCCGTTCCACCGGCGGGCCATCATGTCTTCCGCACCGACTGCTGCAATCGCCGAAACCGGCGCCCCGGCAAAACCTCGCACCGTCGATCTGCCGATCGAGGGCATGACGTGCGCGGCCTGTGCGAATCGTATTGAAAAGACACTGCGGCGCCTGCCCGGCGTCACGGCCAACGTCAATTTCGCGACCGGGCATGCGCACGTCGAATACGACGGCCGCAGCGTGGCGCCGCCGCAACTGGTGAACGCGATCGAAAAAGCCGGTTATCGCGTGCCCCCCCAAACCACCGAGCTGGCGCTGCAAGGCATGACCTGCGCCGCCTGCGCAAACCGCATCGAAAAGGCGCTCAACCGGCTGCCCGGCGTCAGCGCCACCGTCAACTTCGCCACTGAAACGGCGCACGTCCGATTCGTGCCCGGCACCGCCGACGCGGCAACGCTGATCGGTGCCGTACGGCGCGCCGGCTATGACGCACACAAGCTCAGCGGCGCCGATCGCGAACAGGAAAAAGCGCGTCACGCCACGGCATTCAGGGCCGAATTGCGCCGCTTCTGGATTTCGGTCGCGCTTACCCTGCCTTTCGTCGCCGAAATGATCGCGATGTTTGCCGGCTATCATGAGGGGCTGTTGCCGCGCTGGCTGCAACTGGTGCTGGCGACACCGATCCAGTTCTGGATCGGCCGCCGTTTCTATGTCGGCGCCTGGCACGCGCTGCGCGGCGGCGGCGCCAACATGGACGCGCTGGTCGTGCTCGGCACCAGCATGGCGTTCTTCTTCAGCGCCGTGGTGACGCTTGCCGGATTGCCGCAACACGTCTATTTCGAAGCCAGCGCAATGATCATCACGCTGATCCTGATGGGCAAGCTGCTGGAAGCGCAGGCCAAGACGAAAACCTCGGCGGCGATCGAGGAGTTAATCAAGCTTCAACCCAAAACCGCGCACGTCGAGCGCGACGGCAGGCTCGTCGAGCTCGACGTCGCCCAGATGCGCGTCGGCGATATTTTCGTGGTGCGCCCGGGCGAAGCGATTCCGGTTGACGGCGTGGTAATTGACGGCGCATCCAGCATCAACGAAGCGATGCTGACCGGAGAAAGCGTGCCGGTAAGCAAACAGCCGGACGCCAGGGTGTTTGCCGGCACGCTCAATCAGCACGGATTGCTGAAATGCCACGCCACCGGGGTCGGCGCCAACACGGCGCTGGCCGCGATCGTGCGGCTGGTGGAACAGGCGCAGGGCTCGAAGGCGCCGATCCAGCGGCTGGCCGACGTGATCTCGGGCGTATTCGTGCCGGTGGTGGTCGGCGTGAGCGTCGTCACGTTCATCGCATGGTGGGGACTTGGGGGCGACTTCACCGCGGCGCTGGTGAACGCGGTGGCGGTGCTGGTGATCGCCTGCCCGTGCGCGCTCGGATTGGCGACACCGACCGCGATCATGGTCGGCAGCGGCCTCGGCGCGCGCATCGGCGTGCTGGTAAAAAATGCTGCCGCGCTCGAGCATGCCGGCCGTCTGACGACGATGGTGCTCGACAAGACCGGGACGCTGACGCTCGGCAGACCGGTGGTGACCGACGTGATTGCAATCGACGCCGATGAACACGCATTGCTGGCAACCGCCGCGGCGCTCGAGCATGGCTCGGAACACCCGCTGGCGCGCGCCGTGACCGCGCACGCCACGTCGCACGATATCGCACCGGCGGCGATCACGAACTTCATCGCGATCGCCGGCAGCGGCGTGCGTGCCGACATCGACGGCGTGCCCGCGCTGCTCGGTTCGCTCCGGTTCGTCCGCGATGCAGGCGTCGCCGTTGACGAGGCCCGCGCCGAGTCACTGCAGCGCCAGGGCAAGACGGTGATCGCCGTCACCCGCGCATCGCGCCTGCTGGGCTTCATCGCGATCGCCGACAAGTTGCGCGACACGTCGGCCGCCGCCGTCGCCCGGCTGCAGCGCATGGGCATCGAAGTGGTGATGCTGACCGGCGACAATCGCGTCACGGCAGCGGCAATCGCGCAGCAGGCCGGCATCACGCAGTTCGAAGCCGAAGTGCTGCCTGCTGACAAGGCCGAACGGGTCAATCGACTGAAGGCGGACGGACAGGTGGTCGGCATGGCCGGCGACGGCGTCAATGACGCTCCGGCGCTGGCGGCGGCCGATGTCAGCTTCGCGATCGGTGCCGGTTCCGACGTTGCGATCCATGCCGCCGACATCACGCTGATGCGCGACGATCCGGCCGGCATTGCCGATGCCGTCGGCCTGTCACGCCGCACATTGCGAAAGATCCGGCAGAACCTGTTCTTCGCATTCGTCTACAATACGCTCGGCATCCCGCTGGCGGCGCTCGGCATGCTGTCGCCGGTGATCGCCGGCGCCGCGATGGCGATGAGTTCGGTATCGGTCGTCAGCAACTCGTTGCTGCTGCGGCGGTGGAAACCCGCGCGGAGTGAGAAGCAGGTGTCAGGAGCAAATCACACCGGGGCGCGCAACGCACCGGAAACTATATAACTCCTCACTCCTTACTCCTCACACCTCACTTCTCCACAGGAGAAATTGCTATGGAAACCACGACAATCAAAATTGAAGGCATGACCTGCAGCGGCTGCGTCGCCAGCGTCACGCGCGTATTGCAGGCGCTGCCGGGCGTCGGACATGCCGACGTATCGCTGGAACAGAAACAGGCGACGGTCGAATACGATGCGGCACTCGCATCGGCCGACCAGCTCCGTCAGGCCGTAGAAGATGCCGGTTTCGAAGCCGCTTAAGCGCGCCCCCGCCGCAAAGCACGTGGTGCAGCCGCACAAGGCGTCGCTGCTCAATCGCCTCAACCGCATTGAAGGCCAGGTGCGCGGTATCACGCGCATGGTCGACGAGGACCGCTACTGCGTCGACGTGCTGACGCAGATCGCGGCGGCCAAATCGGCGCTCGATGCGGTATCGCTGCAACTGCTGAAGGATCACACCCATGGCTGCGTGCAGGGCGCCATCCGCTCCGGCAGTGGCGACGATGCGATCGACGAATTGCTGCAGGTGGTACGGAAACTGGTGCGCTGACCGGGAAAGCCGGCACGCCGTATCAATACGGCGAAATTCCGCGTTTCGCAAAGTTGACGGTTGCGCGCCGCGCAAAACCCTTCTGCGGAAATACCACCGTTCCCGGTTGCAACCGCACGGCGTAACCTGTGCCTCATTTATATACGCCCGGCATTCGAAATTTCCATTACGACGCCGGACTCGACAACGGAAAGAACCGCATGGCTGAACCCACGATCATCTGCCCCAACTGCAAGGCCGAGATCAGACTGACCGAATCGCTGGCAGCGCCGCTGATTGAATCGACGCGCCGGCAATTCGAGCAGCAACTGGCGCAGAAAGACAGCGACATCGCAAAGCGCGAACAGGAGATGCGCGACAAGGAAAAACAACTCGCCGACGCCAAAAAGCAAATCGACCGGCAAGTCGCCGACCAGGTCGCCGAGCAACTGAAAAAGGACCGCGCAGACATCATTGCAGAAGAAGCCAGAAAAGCCCGGCTCGCGACGGCCAGTGATCTGGAACAGAAGGCGCGACAGGTCGCGGATCTCGAGGAAATCCTGAAGCAGAACAACAAAAAGCTGACCGAAGCACAGAACGCGCAGGCCGAACTGATCAAAAAACAGCGCGAACTCGATGACGCAAAGCGCGAGCTCGAGCTGACGGTTCAGAAAGGCATACAGGAAGGCCTCACCGCCGCCAGGCAGGAAGCGAAGAAGGAGGCCGAAAACGAGCTGCTGCTCAAGGTGAAGGAGAAAGATCAGACCATCGCGTCGATGCAGAAAAACATCGAAGACCTCAAGCGCCGCGCCGAACAGGGATCGCAGCAGCTGCAGGGCGAAGTGCAGGAACTGGAACTCGAAAATCTGCTGCGCACCAAATTCCCGTTCGACTCGGTGGAGCCGGTGCCGAAAGGCGAATTCGGCGGCGACGTATTGCAGCGCGTGGCCGGCGCCGGCGGCCCCAGCTGCGGCACCATTCTGTGGGAAGCCAAGCGCACCAAAAACTGGAGCGACGGCTGGCTCGCCAAACTGCGCGGAGACCAGCGCACCGCGAAAGCGGAAGTCGCGGTGATCGTCAGCCACGCGCTACCGAAAGGCGTCGAAACTTTCGAGCTGATCGACGGTATCTGGGTCACGCACCCGCGCGCCGCACTGCCGGTCGCGACCATCCTGCGCCAGTCGCTGATCGACATCGGCCTGATGCGCCAAGCGTCAACAGGCCAGCAGACCAAAACCGAGATGATCTACCAGTACCTGACCGGTCCGCGCTTCCGTCACCGCGTCGAAGCGATCGTCGAAGCCTTCTCCACGCTGCAGGAAGATCTCGACAAGGAACGGAAAGCCATCATGAAACAATGGGCGAAGCGCGAACAGCAGATCGAGCGCGTGATGAACGCCACCGTCGGCATGTACGGCGACCTGCAGGGGATTGCCGGCAAATCGCTGCAGGAGATTGAAGGACTCGAACTGAAAGCGTTGCCTGACGATTCCGAATCAGCGAACAATAATTGAACAACCTCGAAAACCATGCGGCGTCCGTAAGCCCTTCTCCCCTCCTCAAATGAGGAGGGGTGGACGCAAAGCGGACGGGGTGGTAAGTGGCGCCTGAAAAATCAACCACCCCTCCCGCTTCGCTCCGTCCCCTCCTCATCCGAGGAGGGGATATCTGTAAACCACGCGCAGCCAGCGACGCACGGACCCGCCCCATCTTATTGAGGCGGATAAAGAAGAACGTCACGATAGACTGGACCGTCCGCGACAACGTGCGCGCACAACTGCGCGTGCTGGTGAAACGCATCCTGCGCAAATACGGCTATCCGCCGGACAAGCAGGCAAAGGCGACGCAAACGGTGCTGGAGCAGGCGGCGCTGCTGTCGCAGGAATGGGCGGTGGCATGATAGCAGCGACGCGGTAATCGGCCTTCCGCGAAGTGCGGATTTCCTTGCATTGCTGGATCGTCATTCCAGAAATGCAAGGATGGTTTCCCGCTGGTCCTTCCCTTGCTTACCGCCAGCTTGACGAAAGCCCCGGTGGTTACGTGATATATGCCATGTCGAGTAATCCGAGCTTAACGGCACACACGGTCAGGTCACGGCGGATCGCTGAAAGCGACATGCACGGGCGACGCTTTAAATCCCCCTCGATCCCCGTTTTCAAAGGGGGAAGATACGAGCGCGCCCCGGCTCGCCGTCAGAACCCGTAATCCACCGACACCATGGTGTAGGTGTTCGTCGCAGCCGTATCGTCCGGCACGCTGGTGTTGTGCTTGACGACGTAGGACAGCACCAGCGCGAGGTTCTTGACCATCGTCACCTTGAGATTGGTCGCGGATTGCAGCCGGGTGTTGTCGGTGCCCCACTCCGCGACGATGGCTTCGCCGATGCTGGTGTTCTTGGATATCTGCAGCGAATAGTCGGTGGCGGCCTGCACGATCGGTGAACTACGGCTGGTGTTGTCCTGCAGCCGCTCCTGGCGCGCGCCGGCGCCGATCTGTGCGGACCAGGTCTGCGTATCGGTATGCAGCAGGCGGCGGCCGTAGCCGGCGGTTTCCGACGTGCGCCGTTCGACACCGCTGAATTGATCGTGACTGTAGCTGAGATGGCCGAAGACGTAGTTGTCCGGTGTGAACAGATAATCGCTCTGCGCGTCCGCGGTGGTGCTTTGCGCGGTGGTATTGCCGCTGTCGGTGGCATGGATTTCCTCGGCGGAAAAGACGTGATACCACTTTCCCTTGCCGTAGGAGAGCCCGAGCTTGGCGCCGAGGTTGCTGGTATCACTGCTGCCGGTGGTTGCGGTGTATCCCAGCGAAACATGGCCGGCAAATCCCTGACTGTATTTGCCCGGCGCCTGGCTTCCGGCCATGATGTCGAGCTTGCCGGCATCGTCAGCCAGCGCCGTTTGTGTGGCGGCAAGCAACGAAAAAGCGATAAACAAAGTTGTACGGATAGCGTTCACGCTGCTCCTTCCTTGTATGCGGGTTGTGATTGCAGATGCGAGACGCGGAATGTCCGGATGATTCGGAAACTCCGACAGCGAAAAACTTGATGCGAAAAAGTCGCGTACGACCTCTCGCCTAAAGCTTACCAACAAACCGGCAGCCGTTACAATCGCGGCCGCACTGCAATGCATCATGCAGCATCCGCATCACGGTTGCGGCGCCGCTTTATTCGTGCGACGCTGCACGCTTCGTGATCGCAGGGACGCATCCCGATGGCAATTCTGATCATTGGCCTGATCGTCTTCCTGGGCGCGCATTCGGTGCGCCTGTTTGCCGACGGCTGGCGTGGGCGGCAGATTGCGCGCCTCGGCCTGAACGGCTGGAAGGGACTGTATTCTCTGGTTTCGATCGTCGGCTTCGTGCTGCTGGTGTGGGGCTTCGGGCTGGCGCGCCAGCATCCGCTCCTGCTCTACGCGCCGCCGGCGTGGCTGCGACATCTGAATGCACTGTTCACGCTGATTGCATTCATTCTGATCATTGCGGCCTATGTGCCGCGCAATCATCTGAAGGCAAAGATCGGCCATCCGATGCTGGCCGGCGTGAAGGCGTGGGCGCTCGGGCATCTGCTTGCAACCGGCATGCTGCATGACGTTGTGCTGTTCGGTGCGTTTCTGCTGTGGGCGATCACGGATTTCGCCGCATCGCGCCGGCGCGACCGCCGCACCGGCGTGACGGATACGCCGGGCACGGCGAAAGGTGACGTAATCGTGGCAGCCGTCGGCATCGTGGCATGGATCGTGTTCGCATTCTGGCTGCATACGCGTCTGATCGGCGTCAATCCGTTCGCCTGAACGGATTCGTCGAGCATGCGGCAGCGGCATTGATTCCGCCTGAATGGAGGCGGAACAATTGCCGTTCGGAAATGTCTCACTTGTCATGCTGTCGCGCGCATATCACGCGAGTGCGATGGCAAGATCCCGCGCAAGCTGTAGAATTCCAGTAACACTGGAGGAGACGGTTAGTGAGCATTGCCGCACGCTTTGAAATTCACTACTCGCAGTTCCTCGATCATCACGGCAAGACGGTGCAGCCGCTGCCCGACTTCGCCCGGGACCCCGCTGCCCTGATTCCGTTCTACCGCGCAATGGTGCTGATGCGCGCGTATGACGCGAAGGCGGTCGCACTGCAGCGCACCGGCCAGCTCGGCACCTACGCGCCACTGCTGGGACAGGAAGCGGTCAATGCCGCGATCGGCCACGCGATGCGCAAGGACGACGTGCTGGTCGGCACTTATCGCGAGAACGGCGCGCAACTGTTGCGCGGCGTGACGATGCGCGAACTTTTCGTGTACTGGGGCGGCGACGAGCGCGGCAGCGCCTACGCCGATCAGCCGCATGATTTTCCAATGTGCGTGACGATCGCCGCGCAGGCGACGCATGCCGCCGGTGTCGGCTATGCGATCCGGCTGAGGCGGCAGCCGCGGGCGGTGGTATGCGCGCTGGGCGACGGCGCCACGTCGAAAGGCGATTTTTACGAAGGGCTGAACGCCGCCGGTGTATGGCAGTTGCCGCTGGTATTTCTGGTATCCAACAATCAATGGGCGATTTCGGTGCCGCGCGCGCATCAGAGCGCATCACAGACGCTGGCGCAAAAGGCAATCGCCGCCGGCATTCCTGGCGAACAGGTGGACGGCAACGATGTCATCGCCGTCTATCACGCACTGCATCAGGCGCTGGAGAAGGCACGCAACGGCGATGGTCCGGCATTGATCGAAGCGCTGACCTACCGCCTGTCGGACCACACTACCGCCGACGATGCGTCGCGCTACCGCAGTGCCGATGACGTTGCCGAGCAATGGCAGTACGAGCCGATCGCGCGGCTGCGCACTTATCTCGAAAACGCCGGCGTGTGGGACAAGGCGCGCGACGACGCGCTGGTGCGCGAATGCGCGCAGGAAGTACAGGCTCAGGCGCAAGCCTATCTCGACACGCCGCCTCCGCCGCCGCAACAGATGTTCGATTATCTCTACGCAACACTGCCGGCCGCACTGGCCGCGCAGCGCGCCGCGGCGCTCGCACGGAAAGGCCGCGGCGATGGCTGAGATCACGCTGGTCGAGGCGGTCAATCTCGCGCTCCATCACGCGATGGCGCGCGATCCCGACGTCGTGGTGCTGGGCGAGGACGTCGGCACCGACGGCGGCGTGTTCCGTGCAACATTGGGCCTGGTGGAGAAGTTCGGTGCGGAGCGCGTGATCGACACGCCGCTCGCGGAGGGTCTGATCGCCGGCATGGCGGTCGGCATGGCGGCCGAGGGATTGAAGCCGGTCGCTGAAATCCAGTTCTCCGGCTTTGCCTACACCTGCATCGACCAGATCGTGAATCACGCCGGCCGCATGCGTCATCGCACCTGCGGCCGGCTGTCCTGCCCGATGGTGCTGCGCACGCCATGCGGCGGCGGCATTCACGCGCCGGAGCATCACTCCGAAAGTCCGGAAGCGATGTTCGCGCACATTCCGGGAATACGCGTGGTCTATCCGTCGTCGCCGCGCCGCGCCTACGGGCTGCTGCTGGCTGCAATCGGCGATCCCGATCCGGTGCTGTTCCTGGAGCCGACGCGGCTCTACCGCATGATGCGTGAAGCGGTCGACGACAACGGCGAAGCGCTGCCGCTCGACACCTGCTTCACGCTGCGTGAAGGCAGCGACATCACGCTCGTCACGTGGGGCCCGATGACGTACGCAACGCTGCGTGCGGCGGACACGCTCGCTGACCAGGCTATTTTCGCTGAAGTGATCGACGTCGCGACGCTCAAACCGTTCGATGCCGACACCCTACTCGCGTCGGTCGCAAAAACCGGCCGCTGCGTGATCGTCACCGAAGCGCCCCGCACCGCCGGCTTCGCCTCCGAAATCGCCGCCCTGCTCGCGGAACAGGGACTGCTCACATTGCTGGCGCCGGTCGCGCGCGTAACCGGTTACGACACTGTAATGCCGTACGCGAAACTGGAACTGCAATACATTCCGGATCAGCAGTGCATTATCGATGCGGTGAAGAAAACGATGGAGTTTGCGTGATGGGGTGTACGGAAAAAGCGACCACCCCGTCCGCTTCGCGTCCACCCCTCCTCATCCGAGGAGGGGAATCTTTCCCCGCCTTATTGAGG
>JBDZVW010000565.1:0-1547 GCA_040255885.1 Betaproteobacteria bacterium | reverse complement strand
GGATGCGCGAACGTGGATCGAGGCGCCGCATCCCGCTCCAGGGTCGCACCCGCTACGCGGGCTCCTGCTCCACCTGCCGCGGTCGCACGCGAAGCGGACGGGGTGGTCGACTTTGGTTTGCCTTGCTACCCAATTTCAAACGCGCTACCCGGTCCAGTCCACCCATCCCGCGTAAGCGGTAATCAGCACCAGAATGCCGAATCCGATCCGGTACCACGCGAACGCGGTGAAATCGTGGCGGCTGATGTAGCGCAGCAGTCCGCGCACCGCGAAAAACGCGCTGACGAACGACGCGACGAAACCGACTGCGAACATGCCGACGTCGGCGCCGTGCAGCAGCGCCCGGTGCTTGTAGACGTCGTAGAAGGTGGCCGCGAACATTGTCGGAATCGCGAGAAAGAACGAGAACTCGGTTGCCGCACGCCGCGACAGTCCGCAGTACAAGCCGCCAATGATGGTGGCACCGGAACGCGAAGTGCCGGGAATCAGCGACAGCGCCTGCGCGAAACCGACCTTCAGCGCATCGTGCCAGCGCATGTCGTCGACTTCCTGCACGCGTGCCACGATGGTGCCGCGCGCCACCCGGCGTTCGATCCACATGATCAGCAGGCCGCCGATGATGAAGGCCGCCGCCACCACCAGCGGCTGGAACAGCACGGTCTTGATCGACTTGTAGAAAATCAGCCCGAGCACCGCCGCCGGAATGAACGCGATGATCAGGTTGAGCACGAAGCGCTGCGCCGACGGCTGCCGCGGCAGGCCGGCGATCACACCGATCAGCCGCGCGCGATACTCCCAGCACACAGCGAGAATCGCGGCGAGCTGGATCGCGATTTCGAATACCTTGCCGACGTCGTTGTTGAAGTGCAGCAGCTGCCCGACGATGATCAGGTGGCCGGTGCTCGAGATCGGCAGAAACTCGGTCAGCCCTTCTACGATGCCGAGTACCAGTGCCTTGAGATAGAGTGCAATGTCCATTCGGAACGCGACGGGAAGCGCGCGACGCGCAGCAACATGCGCGTACGCAAAAAGGCGGACATTCTACCGTGAAATGTCCGCCATCGCCGAATGGGCTTTGCTGAAAGTGCGCGGTCAGCCGGTTACAGCTGAATGGTCGCCGGAGGCTGGATCGGCAGTCGCTGCGGCGGGGGTTCGCGCTGCAACCGCCGGATCTGTTCCCGGAGATTGTCGAGCAGCGCGTTGCTGAGATCGATGCTGTGCTGTTTCAGCGCCTGACCCATCGCCTCGAGCTTGTGCCGCATCTCCGGCGGAACCTCGACTGTCTTGCCGTTTGCCGCGTTGTCCATCGCCTGCTTGATCCACGCAAAAATAGATGCGATGTCCTGGTCGTTCAGTTGTGCGTCAGGAGCCGCCGTCCCTGGTTCTGACGGAAATACCTGTGGCGGCTGTGGAATTTGTGACGGTGGCGAAGCGGCGGGTGCGGCGATTGCCGGCGCAGTGGCAACGGACAGTACCAGTGTCAAAAATACTATTCGGGCGGTTTGCATGGCGAGCCTCCACGCCTGAGCATTCTGTTCATATTACAT
>JBDZVW010000564.1:0-1548 GCA_040255885.1 Betaproteobacteria bacterium | reverse complement strand
CGTTCATCCTGGGCGCTGACGCTCACCGCGGCGGCAGTGCTGATGGTGACGATGGGCGCGCGTCAGTCGCTCGGGTTGTTTGTGTCGCCGCTCAATACGTCGACCGGCCTCGGCATCGTCACCATCAGCCTGGCAATGGCGGTGGGCCAGTTCATCTGGGGCGCGGTTCAGCCGATCGCGGGCGCGGTAGCCGATCGCTACGGCCCGGGGCGCGTGCTGGCGGCGGGGCTGGTGCTGATGGCGCTCGGCAGCGCGTTGACACCGTTCATGACGACGGCGTGGGGCCTGATCTTTTCGATTGGCGTTCTGTCGCAGGCAGGCGCCGGAGCGGGTGGCTTCTCGGTGCTGATCGGCTCCGCGTCGCAGCGGCTTTCGGCCGAAAGACGCGGTATGGCGTCCGGTGTGATCAATGCCGGCGGATCGTTCGGACAATTCGTCTTTGCGCCATTGCTGCAGAAGCTGATTGGAACCGTCGGCTGGGTGGGAGCGATGTGGTCACTGGCACTGATCACGCTGGCTGCACTGCCACTGGCGCGTCCGTTGCGCCGCCCGCCGGCGCCGGCAACGGCTGCCGTCGCGGGTGCGGTGTCGCATGGAGTCGCAACGAAAGCGGCTGCTGTCGAAGATTCCGGCATCAAGGCCGCGGTCCGCACTGCGCTCGCCGATCGCAGCTACCTGCTGCTCAATGCCGGGTTTTTCACCTGCGGCTTTCATATCGCGTTTCTCGTGACTCATCTGCCGGGCGAGGTGCAACTGTGCGGCCTGCCGGCACATGTCGCGAGCTGGTCGCTGGCGATCATCGGTCTCGCGAACATCGCCGGCAGTCTGGTCATCGGCCGCTGCGTCCAGAGCTATCGCAGCAAGTATCTGCTGTTCTGGATGTACGCGTCGCGCGCGATGCTGATCCTGCTTTATCTGATGGCACCGCGAACGCCGTTGACGTTCTATCTGTTTGCCGCGGGGCTGGGCTTCACCTGGCTGGCGACGGTGCCGCCAACCGCGGCGGTTGTCGGCAAGCTGTTCGGAATGCGCTATCTCGCGACCCTGTTCGGCCTCACGCTGCTGACGCATCAGATCGGCGGCTTTCTCGGTGCATGGCTGGGCGGCATCGCGCTGACCCGCCTCGGCAACTATAACGCGATGTGGTACGCCGACATCGCCCTGGCGACGACCGCTGCGCTGATCAATCTGCCGATTCGCGAAGCGCGGATCGTGCCGCGGTTCAGGCCCGCGTGAATCGAAGCGGGGAATATTCGCGGTCGCTGCGAAACTTACGCAAAGAGATTGTCGCAACCGTGCTTTCTCTATTGACGACAAAAGCTGAATGTTTTCTGTGTAAAATTCCAATTCGTTGCGGCGGACGAATGACGCGACGACGTTCGGTTCGTAGCTGGCGGGAGCGATATCAATGACGAAAGGAACCAGAATATGAAAACAGGATGCTTGTCCCTTGTGTTGTTTGCAGCGTTGCTGACGGGGTGTGCGCAGAATGGCGAATACAATCGTACGGCAATCGGCGCCGGCGCCGGTGCCGCTGGCGGCGCGGTG
>JBDZVW010000563.1:0-1549 GCA_040255885.1 Betaproteobacteria bacterium | reverse complement strand
AATGGGACCAGGGGCTGTTGAACGACCTTTCAGGGGTCATGATGGATCCCTCGATCTGCGGTCTGGGGCAGGCGGCACCCAATCCGACACTGAGCGTGATGAAATATTTCCCGGACGAAGTCAAGTCCGGATGACCGTGACCGCGACGGCCGCAACAAGGACATCAGCGCGACGTGACGTGATTGCCGGTGCCCCGAGTATTACCGGAGGTATGTAATGAATGCGATGACTGAACAGGCATTGAAGCCGGAGACCGTCCGCTTCAAGCTCAATGGCAGGGACGTGGAAGGATTCGCCGACGAGACGATCATCGAGGCGGCGGCGCGTCATGGCGTCGAGATTCCGCACCTGTGTTATCAGGAAGGCATCGAGCACGGGTTCCAGCGTGCAACCGGCAACTGCCGTTCCTGCATGGTCGAGATCAAGGGCGAGCGCGTGCTTGCGCCGGCGTGCTGCCGCAAACCGACGCCGGGCATGGAGGTCACTACCGACAACGAGCGCGCGCAGACGTCGCAGAAGATGGTGCTCGAGCTGCTGCTGTCCGACATGCCGGAAGACCGTTATACGCGGGATTCGGAACTGGATCACTGGGCGGCGAAGATGCGCGTGGCGCAGCCGCGCTTCGTCGGACGCAAGCAGCCGGTGGCCGATCTTTCGCACTACGCGATGGCGGTCAATCTCGACGCCTGCATCCAGTGCACGCGCTGCGTGCGCGCCTGTCGTGAAGAGCAGGGCAACGACGTCATCGGTTTTGCGTTCCGCGGCGATCAGTCGAAAATCGTGTTCGATCTCGACGACCCGATGGGATCGTCGACCTGCGTCGCCTGCGGCGAATGCGTGCAGGCGTGTCCGACCGGCGCGCTGGCGCCGGCGCGCGGCGCAGCCCTGGTCGAGGTCGAAAAAAAGGTGCGCTCGGTATGTCCGTTCTGTGGCGTCGGCTGTCAGCTCGAATTCAACGTCAAGGACAACCACATTGTTTATGTTGAAGGCGCCGACGGGCCGTCGAACCATGGCCGGTTGTGCGTGAAAGGCCGCTACGGTTTCGACTACGTGCACAACCGGCAGCGCCTGACCAAACCGCTGATCCGCAAGCCCGGCGTGCCGAAGTCCGCGGACCTGGTGATGGATCCCGGCAATCCGCTGGAATTCTTTCGCGAAGCGAGCTGGGAGGAAGCACTGGATCTCGCCGCATCGAAGCTGAAGGAGATCCGTGATTCCGGCGGCGGCGATGCGCTGGCCGGATTCGGCTCCGCCAAGGGCAGCAACGAAGAGGCCTACCTGTTCCAGAAACTGGTGCGCACCGGCTTCGGCGGCAACAACGTCGATCACTGCACGCGCTTCTGTCATGCGTCTTCCGTCGCCGCGCTGCTCGAGGGCATCGGTTCCGGCGCGGTGTCGAACCCGGTTTCGGACGTGCTGAAGGCCGACGTGATTTTCCTGATCGGCTCCAACCCGACCGTCAACCATCCGGTGGCCGCGAGCTGGATCAAGAATGCCGCGCGCCGCGGCGCGACGCTGATCATTGCCGATCCGCGCCGTTCGCCGGATC
>JBDZVW010000180.1:0-5859 GCA_040255885.1 Betaproteobacteria bacterium | reverse complement strand
CGGTGGCACTGTTCAGTTACATCGAGCAGAATGCCGATCCGCTGGGT
The DNA here is from genome assembly GCA_040255885.1 of Betaproteobacteria bacterium. Classification (GTDB taxonomy): domain Bacteria; phylum Pseudomonadota; class Gammaproteobacteria; order Burkholderiales; family JBDZVW01; genus JBDZVW01. The sequence continues at coordinate 5,812 of JBDZVW010000180.1, read as the reverse complement.
GCCGCAGTCGCGTCGCTGCTGGTGTTCCTGGCGCTGATCCTGATGGTGGTGTGCGATCGCACGGTCGGAATCGATCGCTTGTTCGGGCTCAGGGACGCACGCTGACGTTGCGGACCGGCACGCCGGGTGCTCGGAAGCCGTGCGTCGCAGCGGGCTTGCTGCGATGACCAGTGAGCCGGGTCGGACGATCCGGCAGTACTTGGCTGATCGCGTACGTCGCGCAGCGGATTGAGACTTTACGGCATCGATCTGTTGGCGTACCGTGAGAGCAGTACGACGTTCAACCTGTCCTGCAAGACGATCCCCATGGCCATCAGCGTTTTCGACCTGTTCAAGATCGGCATCGGCCCGTCCAGCTCACATACCGTGGGGCCGATGCGGGCGGCGCTGCTGTTTGCGGGGGCGCTGCGCAACCGTGGGCTGCTGACGCAGACCGCCGCCATTACGGCCGAGCTGTTCGGCTCGCTCGGCGCCACCGGCAAGGGGCATGGCAGCGACAAGGCGGTGCTGCTGGGACTCGAAGGCGAAGCGCCGGACACGGTCGATCCGGACTCGATCGCAGCGCGGCTCGCGCGCATACGCGAGCAGAAGGCGCTGTCGGTGCTGGGCGTTCACAAAATAGAATTTATCGAAGGACAGCATCTGGTTTTTCACCGGCGCCGTTCGTTGCCGTATCACCCGAATGGCCTGTGCTTTGCCGCATACGACGCCGCCGGCGCAGAGCTCGAGCGCAAAATTTACTACTCCGTAGGAGGTGGTTTCGTCGTCGATGAGGAAGCTGCCGGCGCGGACCGCATTCGCGAGGACGACACCCGATTGCCGTTTCCGTTCAAGAGCGGTGCCGATTTGTTGCGGCTGTGCCGCGAAAGCGGTCATCCGGTCAGCCGCCTCATGCTGGAAAACGAAAAATCCTGGCGCAGCGAAGAGCAGATCAGCGGTGGACTGCTGCAGATCTGGCGCGTGATGCAGGATTGCGTACGGCGCGGCTGCGAGCGTGACGGCATCCTGCCGGGCGGGCTCAAGGTCAAACGCCGCGCGGCGGAACTGTCGCGCAAGCTGGGCGTGGTGCCGGACAGTGCATTGCGTGACCCGCTGGCGATTATCGATCGGGTCAATCTGTATGCGCTGGCGGTCAATGAAGAAAACGCGGCCGGCGGTCGCGTGGTCACGGCGCCGACCAATGGTGCCGCCGGTATCATCCCGGCGGTGCTCCACTACTATCATCGTTTCACACCGAATGCCGGTGACGACGGCGTGATCCGCTTTCTACTGACCGCTGCGGCGATCGGCGTTTTGTACAAGGAGAACGCATCGATCTCGGGCGCCGAGGTCGGCTGCCAGGGCGAGGTCGGTGTCGCCTGCTCGATGGCTGCCGGCGCGCTGACGGAGGTGCTCGGCGGGACGCCGGAGCAGGTCGAGAATGCCGCTGAAATCGGCATGGAACACAACCTCGGGCTGACCTGCGATCCGATCGGCGGCCTGGTGCAGGTGCCGTGCATCGAGCGCAACGCGATGGGCGCGGTCAAGGCGATCAACGCCGCGCGCATGGCATTGCGCGGCGACGGCACGCATTTCGTGTCGCTGGACAAGGTGATCCGGACGATGCGCGAGACCGGGGCCGACATGAAGCTCAAGTACAAGGAAACGGCGCGCGGCGGCCTCGCCGTGAACGTGATCGAGTGCTGATGATGCACAGATATTCGATATTCAGCCTATTCAGCCCGGTCCGGAATACCGTCAGCCATCATGATGAGAAATGGCAGGCGGCATGGCGTAGCCCCGAACCGAAACGGGAATACGATGTGATCGGCGGCGGCAATGAACCGCCAGTGCGGCGGTATCGTCGACATCTGCCGCGCCGGATGCCCGCCGGCCTTTACTACAAGACGTTCATGCGGGCACGGTGCATGTGGATGAAGTACGAGCATTTCATCCGCGCGTGTTCGGCCCCGGACAATGCGCAGACACATCTCGCCCGGACCGAGGTTCTGATCCATCAGGCCGATGAGGCGCCGACGTTCGAGCTTATCGTACGGCGAGGCGAAGCAGCACTTGCTCTGTGAGACAGGCCCTATGCCGAAGCCGCGGGAATCCATGAACCATGTAAGCCCGCCGGCACGCGCCGAGGCAATTCAATCGTGGCGAGCGGTTCGCGATCGAGCTGCCGTGCGTCTAAAACCACGAAACGTCCTGCGCTGCTTCCTGTTTCGTGCACGAAGGCCACAATAAAACCATCCTCTTCCCCGCTGCCGGCCGGGTCAGCGGCAAACACCGGTTCGCCGACGGTCATGCCCGGCGCGAACTGATGCACGGTCTTGCTGCCGGTGGCCAGATCATATCTTGCAAAGGCCTCGAACGCGCCGATCTGTCTCGGTTCTCCGGGGCGCGGCATTCGTAACCCGACATAAGCGTAACGCGCGCGCCGTCCGAGACAGGCATCGTTGACCCGTCCAAATTCACAAGGCTGGTCGTCGATCGTCTCGTCTTGTACGGCGCCCTGAACCGTATCGATTGTCAAGCGATGGAGTTCCAGGCGCCTGGACGGGCCCGTCAAAGAAAACGAGTCGTACCACGGGACAACGGCTTCGATCTTCTGTCCGTCCGCGAATGCGTTGACGGTGTGCCAGTGGAAGAAAGGCGGCGCGTCGATCCAGCGGATCTGCCCGCTGTGTTGCGCGTCGCGGGGAATCAGCGCCACTCTTGTGCCGCGTTGCGGCTCCCACATGCCCGGGATGCCTGGCCGCGAGAAGTCGAAAATGAACGGGCACACAAAAGCGACTACATATTGATGTGTCAGGGCGACGTCATGGACGATGGCAGCCCAGGGCGCCTGAAAGGTGACGACCCGATCGATCCGCCCCGCCCGGCTGGCCCGCACATATGTCAGTGTGCCTGTGCTCAGGTCGTAAGAGACGGACATCAGTTCGCCCGTCTCCGGATCGGCTTTCGGATGCGCCGACATGGCGCCGGGCAACGCGCCGTCGTAGTTGAATCGGCCCAATGTGGCAATACTGCCATCGAGTTCATACGGCATCCCGCCTTCGTACAGCGCCAGGTATCGGCCGCCGTGGCGGATGACGTTGGTATTTGCGGGATTCGCGTGCGGCCCCGCACTGAGCATCGAGTTGTATATCCGGTGCCCGGCGCTTTGCTCCGCGCGCAGCTCGTCGGTCGCGACCCAGCGATTTCGATATCGCGCGCGTCCATGCCGGAGATAGATCGCGTGGATCATCCCGGCGCCGTCGAACGGGTACGCGTAGCGTGCGTCCGGCTTGAAACGCGGGTTGGGGCCGTTGCGCATGTAGATGCCGTTGAGTCCTGCAGGAATTTCCCCATGGATCTTCAGGTCGGCGTCGTCGCGCTCGTCGAACACGGGTTCGAACGCGCCGCTGAGCGCCGCATTGCTGCTGTGCCACGGGCCGCCGACGGGCGCTGCATTGGCGTCTGCCGCCCGCGCCGGAATCATCCCGGGGCCTTCGGCACCCGTCGTGCCGGCGTCGGGCAAGGAGAATTCGCGTCGGCCGGGGTGTTTTTCTGTCATGTTCGAACTCCGCAAACTAACGTCCCGGGACGATGTTCCTCTGACGGGTCGGGTACCATCCCGTGAATTTGACCGCCGCGACCAGAGCCAGCACGGTTGCAACAATCGAGATGGAACGGGGCAGGGCGGGCAGATAGGTGAGTGTGACATCCGCAAGCACCATGACGGCGAACGCCACCGCCCATGCGGCAGTAATTACGTAGTTGGTGCGCACAAATTCCGGACTGCCCCATAGGTCGGATGGAACCTGTTCGCGAGCGTATTGCAGCGTGAACGGGCGGCGCAGCGCCGGCGAAACAAGAACAATATTCCGTTGGAAGGATTTTGACTGGATCACCAGAATCAGTCGGATATTTTTACAGTGGAAAAATTGATTGGCAATGGCCAGGCAGATCGCTTCCCACCCGGCTGCGACACGCCGCACGCGTCGCGGCGGCGCACGCCCTTATCATCGCGGCTCCATTCGTCCGGCTCCGCCAGGGATTCGGCGCCGCATGGGTTGCGCGTGAGTAAGGTAAGCCGGGCTGACGGTGACTTCCGATGCAGAGACGGAAGCGCGGTTCACGCCGCCATCAGCAGTTCGTAACGTACACCACCGCCGTATCGGACGGCGACTCGTGACCGCGGGAAACGGGATTTCAGGCAGTAGCCGCGGTCTCGTGCTTGGCGCCTGCACCGGCCAGTTTTTCGACCAGATCGCGATCCTGCGCCAGATCCTGCGCGGTGCCGGAATAAACCACCTTGCCGTCGTCGAGCACGTAGGCGCGATCGGCGACCGACAATGACAGCGGCACGTTCTGCTCGACCAGCAGCACGGACAGCCCTTCCTCGCGCATGCGCTTGACCACCTGCATCACTTCCTTGACGACCAGTGGCGCCAATCCCTGCGAGGGTTCGTCGAGCAGCATCAGGCTCGGGTTGAGCAGCAGCGGCCGTGCAATCGACAGCATTTCCTGTTCGCCGCCCGAGAGTTGACGCCCAAGCTGCGACTTGCGTTCTTCGAGTCGCGGGAACAGCTCGAACACGCGTTCCAGTGTCCACGGCCCGCGGCGCGATTTCGGCACCAGCAGGTTTTCGAGCACGGTCAGCGCACCGAAGATCTTGCGTCCTTCGGGCACGTAGCCGACGCCGAGCTGCGCGATGCGATGCGCCGGCCAGCGCGTGGTGTTCTGACCGAAGATTTCGATGGTGCCGGCCCGCGGCGGCGTGAGGCCGGTGAGGCTGCGCATCGTGGTGGTCTTGCCGGCACCGTTGCGCCCGAGCACGGTGACGATTTCGCCTTCGTTCACCTCCAGCGAGACGCCGTGCAGAATGTGGCTCTTGCCGTAATAGGTATGGATTTCCTGTGCTTTCAGTACCTGTTTCACTCTGCTTCCTCTCCGAGGTAGGCGACGCGCACCTGCTCGTTCGCGGAAATTTCGGCGGCAGTGCCTTCGGCCAGCTTCTTGCCCTGATCGAGCACGGTGATACGCTCGGCGATGCCGAACACGATGTTCATGTCGTGCTCGATGAACAGGATGGACAAGCCCTGTTCCGCGTGCAGGCGTCGCACGATGTCCACCATATGGTCGGTTTCGTTGTCGCCCATGCCGGCGGTCGGTTCGTCGAGCATCAATAGCCGTGGATTCATGCTGAGCGCGAGCGCGACTTCGACCACCCGCTGATCGCCGTGCGCGAGCTCGTTCACCACGCGGTCCGCCTTGTCGTCGAGGTCGACGATGTGGATCAGCTCATCGACGCGCCGGTCGAGCGCTATTCGCCTGGCCCGCGGCAGCCACGGACGCGCGTTGACGCCGGCTTCGGTTTCGACGCTGAGGCGAATGTTCTCGAACACCGTCAGGTCCGGAAATACTTCGGTGATCTGGAACGTGCGCACGATGCCGCGGGCGACACGGCCCGGCACCGGCAGCGCGCTGATGTTCTCGCCGTCGAACCAGACGTTGCCAGCCGTGCACGGGAAAAAGCCGGTGATGAGATTGAAGAAAGTGGTCTTGCCGGCGCCGTTGGGGCCGATCACCGCGCGCAATTCGCCCGGTGCCATTTCGAACGTGACGCCCTGCACTGCTTTCAGGCTGCCGAAGTGCCGTGAAACGTTGTCGAGATGCAGCAGATTCATGTCATTTCCTGCCTGTATGCCGGCGCCGCCGGCACGTCCGTCACGGGACTCTCCGTCGCTAGTATAAACTGCCCGTTGCAGAACGTCCGGCTTCATGTCGTCCTCCCGCGCCGCGCCACCACACCGAGCAATCCTTTCGGAAACAGCAGCACGAT
>JBDZVW010000179.1:0-5868 GCA_040255885.1 Betaproteobacteria bacterium | reverse complement strand
ACCTCGGGTCCGACGGCCGGATCGTCGATGCTCAGCGTCGCCGGGAAGAAGCGCTTTCCGGCGAAGCCGTGTGCGGACGCCGCCAGCGGCAGCCATCCGCACAAGCCGATCACTCCGGCGACAATGCCGGCGCCGAGGATGCGTCTCATTCGGTTATCTCCATGACAATAGAAGCGGTAATACAGGTGAATCGCGCCGCGACATTTTATTGCGGACGGAGCACGCCGACGTGCGGCAAAATGTCGCAGGACGCGATGCGGACATGGGCGCCGATCGGCGCCGACAGCACTATAATCGCCGCATGACCGGTTTTGTTGAAAGCTGAATATGACGACGCCACATCAACTCGATCAGGCACCGGCAAGCCGTAATCTGCGGCGCCTGGTGATATTGCGTACGCTCGCGATCGCGGGACAGATCAGCGCCATCGCGGTGGTCAGCACGGCGCTCGAAATGCCGTTGCCGATCGTGCCGATGGCGATCGTCATTGCACTGCTCGTGATCTTCAATGCCGCGACCTGCGTGCGGCTCCGGTTCACATGGCCGATCAGCGATGCCGAAATTTTCGCGCAGCTGCTGGTCGATGTGGTCGCGCTGACGCTGCTGCTTTATTTGAGCGGCGGTTCCGAAAATCCGTTCGCGTCGCTTTACCTGGTGCCGATCGTGATCGCGGCAATCACGCTGCCGTGGGCGTATACGTGGGTGATGACCGGCGTCGTAATCAGCGCCTATACGCTGCTGATGCGGTTCAACGTGCCGCTGCCGCAGCATGCGATGGGCGGCATCGCCGGTCACATGAACATGTTCAGCCTGCACATCTTCGGCATGTGGGTGACGCTGGTGCTGAGTGCGCTGCTAATTGCGTGGTTCGTGGTCAAGATGGCGCGCTCGCTGCGCGAGCGTGACCGCCTGCTGGCGCTGGCGCGCGAGGACAACCTGCGCAATGAGCAGATCGTGGCCTTGGCGACGCTCGCGGCGGGCGCCGCACACGAACTGGGAACGCCGCTGTCGACGATGGCGATCGTCGCCAACGAAATCCGGCAGCAGCGCGGCGGTGATGCGGCGCTGGTGTCGGATCTCGACATTCTGGAACGCCAGATTGGCGCATGCAAAAGCATCATCAGCCAGATGCTGGCCACCGCGGGCCAGGCGCGCCTGCAACAGGCGGCGCGCGAGCCGCTCGATGCGTTCGTCAGCACCGCGCTGGCGAAGTGGCAGTTGATGCGTCCCGGTGCAGCGCTGAAATACCGGCAATCGGGCAGTGCGCCGGCGCCGTTCATAGCGGTCGAGCAGACACTGAGCCAGGCGCTGATCAACCTGCTTAACAATGCCGCCGACGCGTCGCCGCATGACGTCGAAGTCGAAGCGTCGTGGGACGAGCGGCAGATGCGCATCCTGATCAGCGATCGCGGCCCCGGCATTACGCCTGATGTCGCGCTGCGTGCCGGACGCACGGTGTTTTCGGCGAAACCTGACGGAAAAGGCTTTGGTCTCGGATTGTTCCTTGCCAACGCGACGCTTGACCGCTTCGGCGGCACCGTGCAGCTGTCCGGCCGCAAAGGTGGTGGAACCTGCACCGACATCAGGCTGCCGCTGGACCGCCTCGCGGTGCCGGCGTGACCGGCGAGCCGACGCCGTCGCTGCTGATCGCCGACGACGACCCGACTTTCTGCGAGGTGCTGGCGCGGGCGCTGGAGCGGCGCGGATTTACTGTTGCAGTCGCGCACGATGTGCCATCGGCCCTGTCTCGGGCACGATGCGATCCGCCGCAATATGCAGTGGTCGACCTCAAGATGCCCGGCCCGTCGGGACTGGAACTCGTCACCGAATTACGTGCGCTGAACGAAAGCATCCGCATCGTCGTGCTGACCGGCTACGCCAGCATCGCCACTGCCGTCGAAGCGATCAAGCTCGGCGCGACGCACTACCTGGCGAAACCGGCCAATGCTGATGAAATCCTCGCCGCGCTGCAGGCGGAACCGGCGGCCGCGAATGCCAACGATACCGATTTCCAGCCGCTCTCCGTCGCACGGCTGGAATGGGAACACATTCAGAAAGTGCTGGCGGAACACGACGGCAACATCTCCGCCACCGCGCGGGCGCTCAACATGCACCGCCGAACGCTGCAGCGCAAGCTTGCGAAGCGGCCGGTGCGGAAATGACAGGTGATAATCCTCGTAACCCGGGACACAGACATTACTGACCTTCAATTCCTGGCTGTCGATTGAGTTGCGGTGCTCACGCAATAGCGCATCTCTTTACGGTATCCCAGGTGCGAGTCGTCACATTCATGCCGAAAGTTTTCTCGATCAGCGTCATGAATATGGGCCCCCGCGGATTCGGGACGTAGGCTGACAGAACCTCGCGCCCGGTCATGGCGAGGATGCGCACACCGTCGATCTCGATCGGCAGAGAAAGCCGTGCTTCGTGGGGTTCACGAAGAAACGTAACGACTCGCTTTGCATCCGCCGGCAGATCGAAAGCGGCGTAGGGATCGGCGTCGATCAAATCGCGCAGGATACTTGCCAGGCGCACGATTGTGTAAAACGTACGGCCGAGGTGCTTCGCCATTGCAGCTTCGGCCTGGCGTGCGATGGCGATTTCGGATTTTGTGCGGGCGTTGAATACGACATTGCCGCTCGATAGCACGGTCCTGACGTCCGTAAAGCCGGCATCTTCGAAGGCACGCTTCAGCTCTGCCATCTTTGCGTTCATCGGGCTTACGCCGCGAAGGAAAGCGACATAACGAGGCATGGCTGATCTCTGACTTGAGTGGCCCAGCGCCTGAATCAGGCCGCGCCGCGAAGCGATCCTGGTTCAAATGAATCAGGCATCACAGGCTGCGGCAACAACGATCATTTCTACCATGATTCTAGTTGCGCATGTTCGCGCCTTCCAGCACCTTCGGATTCACGACATTGATTGGTTTGCCGGCCGCGTAAGCGACGATTTGATCGAATATGTCTGAAAATTGAATTTCGTATTCGTCGCGCGTGACGTATCCAATGTGCGGCGTGCATACGACGTTGTCCATTGCGAATAACGGGTAACGAGAATCGAGTACCGGCTCTTCCTCATAGACATCGACGGCAGCCATGCCGGGATGCCCGGCCTCCAGGGCGGCGATCAATGCGCCAGGCTCGATGAGTGGAGCGCGACTGGTGTTGACCAGCAAGGCCGTCGGCTTCATTCGCGCAAGGTCGCTTGCGGTCACGATGCCGCGTGTTGCTTCGACCAGGCGCATGTGGAGCGAAATGATGTCGCACTCCGAAAAGAACGCTTCCTTGCTCGGCGCCACGGCATAGCCGTCGCTTCGCGCCCGCTTCAGTGAGCTCTCGCGCGCCCACACCAATACCTTCATCCCGAACGCCTTGCCATAACCCGCAACGACGCTCCCGATCCTGCCGTAACCGTAGATCCCCAGTGTCTTGTCGCGCACGCTATCGCCGATGCCGATCTGCCACTTTCCCGCCTTGAGCGCAGCCATCTGTTGCGGAATCTGGCGCATCGCCGCCAACACTAGCGCCCAGGTAAGTTCCGCGGCGGCATACGACGGGGTGTCCGAATGCTGGCTCGATGAAACAATGACGCCGCGCCGCGTGCATGCGTCGATGTCGATGTGCGGATAGACGCCGCGCTGACTGATGAGCCTGAGCTTGTCCAGTCGCTGAAGCAGCGGCGCGCGGATCGCAGTCCGCTCGCGTATCAGCACCAGCGCTTCGGTATCCCGCAACCGGTCGGCCAGCGTATCGACATCCTGCACATGATCGTTCCAGATCTTGATTTCGTGGCCTGATAGCTTTTGGAAGCAATCGAGCGTGCGAAGTGTGTCGTGATAATCGTCGAGAATGGAGATCTTCATGGCTGATGAGCTTCCGATGTGCTACCTGGCGATGCTGTCGCTTCTAGAGCACAGGGCTCGGTGTCAGGCCGCTGATGCTATAAAGTTGATCGGATCAAGTGTACACGTCGAAGATAGAGCCCCTTTCAGCGTGAACATTCGCGGATTGGCTTTGAACTCAAACAACCGATAGAGATGATAATGAGTTGAACGTTTCTGAGATACTCGGACTTCGTTGTGCGTCAGGAAGAACGGAGTGTCGTGGCCATGCTTCGTCGTCTTTACTTCGATTAAGCGGTCAGAGCCATCGGGTTCGAATGATCGAATATCGAAGCCTTCTCTGTCCCCAATTTCTACGGACACATGTTGAATGCGATCAGCAAGCGCCTCGTGCCCGACAGACACGAGGCGCGCTTTCTCATACAGTAAGACGAATTGCTCGCCGGCTAGTCCCAATGCTTGATTTCGAGCTTCCATCTCAAGGTAATTCACTCCCAGAGCCGTATTAAACGTACCGGCGTCAGAAACACGGTGCAGTGGTTTCGGCGGCCCGGTAAGCACTTTGAGGATGTCCGCGACCTGCGGGGTGGGTGCAGCGGTGTCGGTGGCATCCGCGGCCGCCAGCTCTTTAATTAGGCGATCTTGCACCATGCGGTCGATTACTACTTCACGAAGCAAGCGCTGATAGTTTCCTCGTGGCTTGTACCCGGAAATGTATGGAAAGCCTAGATCGATAAGTATGGCGCTGATGTTGGCGTGTTTGAACTCGATGGATTGCTCGGATCGGTCGCGAAGAAGCGGTATCAAACGGCGGCGATGTTCTGCTTTCACATACGGCCGGTCTGCCAGCTCATCCGCCAACATCGCCAGGTAGTCCGCGACCGTGGCTTCCACCTCCATCCTGGTCCAATCATCAGATGCCATTGGTTAACAGTTCGAATCTTGTAATGTTTAATCGGAGTACTTGCGCAGTCCGTCAGATTTGTTTTCGAGTTTTACGACGCATGCTGTATAGCCAATAGTATATATTACAAGATTTGACCCTATTGTCATCTGTTGCCATGATCCCGTTGACCGTTCGAAACGGTTGTTAGCTATCACAAGTTCGATCTCGTTGGTTCAATGATAAGTTTCCGGCCACACAAATCACGGAACTTGTCGAAGTCCTCTGGCAGGATACCGTTGCGAACGGCGTAGTCGCCGATTACGTTATTGGAAAGTGCACCACGCAGCTCTGGATTGGCCGTTGTGAACCATCCGATGTACACATTCGCCTCCGAGAGCACGCGGTCTGATACTTCGGACAGAATGAGGCATGCATCCAAGAGAAGGGTTTTGTTTACGGAATCGTCGAACTCTAGCGTCCCATTTGGATCAGCGTCTGCATGTTTAAAGAAGTTTCGTGGGCTATTTAGGATGTTTATCCATTCCTTGCGGGCGCCAGCTGGAATATCCGGATGATCGTGAAGGATGCTTGTATGAGCTAGACCGCGGGCTTTGGCCACATCACGAATCACCCCCTGAGCCGATGCGGCCAGGGTATGGATTGCGATTGGATCATCCCGTTCGAAGAAGAGACGCACAGCTGCGGCTAGGTTTCGCCGCGCTGCCTCAAGTTTTTCGATTCTTGTCATATGACGGCTGAAAGCGTGGTTATGCTAGATTATGACGGTCAGAACTTGAACTGCTGGCCCTTCAAGTTTCCACACCAAGTCTGGAATTACGAATTCCACCTCGCTCTCCAGCTTCGATAATATGCCGATGGTCATTTTGCTAACTGCTACCTTTCTTATGAGGCTAATCGATTTACTTTTCGTGCCTACGGTTCTCATCACTCTCCATAGAGCAATAAAAACCGCCATCCACGAGATTTTAAAGGGTTGGGTCGTTAAGAAACAGCACTGCAAGCGTTATGGTAGCGGGTCAGTGACTCACTGCATGCACGCCTTACGACTAAATCGATTCTGCCACAGGGTGCCCTTCACGATTTTGGCAACATGCCCCGCTCACCGTATCCCCGCCCGCAT
>JBDZVW010000562.1:0-1564 GCA_040255885.1 Betaproteobacteria bacterium | reverse complement strand
TTCCGGCAGGTACAGCACCTTGATCAGCAGCCGGATTGCGAAATAGCCGAGCAGGCACATGCCGAACACGCTCAGAAACATTGACGCGAAAATCGCGTACACCATTTTACTCTCGTGATCGAACACCATCGGCCCCGGCTGCAACCCGTGCAGCAGAAATGCGCCGAGAATGACCGCGGTGGCGCCGCTGCCCGGAATGCCAAGCGTCAGCAGCGGCACCATGTGGCCGCCGACGGTTGCGGTCGACGCGACCTGCGGCGCGACGATGCCATCCGGAATGCCGGTGCCGAGCTTGTCGCGGCGGCTGCCGTACTGGCTTTCGACACCGTACGACACGAACGACGCAATGGTGGCGCCGGCGCCGGGCACGATGCCGCACAGCACGCCGATGAACGAGCTGCGGGCGAACGTCGTGCGCAGGCTCCACAGTTCGCGCCGCGTCGGAAACTCGGTCGCGATCTTGCCGCCGGCGGCCTGCAACGGCGTTGACGCGAAGCCGGTCTCGAGACGGCTCAGCACTTCGCCGATACCGTAGGCGCCGACCATCACGGTCAGGTATTCGATGCCGTCACGCAGGATCGGCACGTCGAACGTGAAGCGGTCGACGCCATAGATCTGGTCGACGCCGATGGTCGCGAGCCACAGGCCGAAGCACAGGCTGATCAGCGCGTTGACGAGCGAGCTGCCGCCGAGCGCGACGACACTGGTGAGGCCGAATACCACCACCGCGAAATATTCGGGCACGTCGAAACGCAGCGCGAAGTGCGCGAACGGCACCGCCACGCTCACCGCGACGATGCAGGTGATCAGGCCACCGGTGAATGCGGCGAACAGCGTCCAGCCCAGCGCCTTCGCCGGCTGGCCGTTGCGTGCCATCGGAAATCCGTCCCACAGCAGCGGCACGTCGATCGGCTCGCCCGGGATGTGAAACAGGATCGACGTGAAGGCGCCGCCATAGGTTCCGGAAATGTACATCGCGGTCAGCAGGATGATCGACGTCGTGATGTCCATGCCGTAGGTGAACGGCAGAGCCAGCACCACACCCATCACCAGCGTGAGGCCGGGCAGCACCGCCACCAGCATGCCGACGACCAGTCCCACGACCAGCGCCACGAAATGCGGCACGGTAAAGACGTGGATGAAACCCAGCCCCAGATGGTGAAGGATGTCGATCATGTGCGCGCCTTCAGCGGATGCCCATCCATTGCATGAGCAGGATCGATACTTCGGAGAACGGCGGTTTGCCGATCGGCAGCGATACGTAAACGATCTTCATGAACACGTACATGAAGATCAGCGAGCCGATCAGGCTGACGATCATGGCGATCCAGATGCGGCGATAACGGCCGATCAGCATGAATGCCATCATGTAGATGAAGGTGTCGAGGAAGAAGCCGAGCGTGTTGAACACCACGACGTAAAGAATCGTGAGCGCGGTGCCGGCGATCAGCAGCATCGGGTAACGCTGTTCCGGCTGGACGTCCGCTTCGAGCGGATCGTTGGCGGCTGCTTCGTTTTGCAGCGTGTCGTCCAGTGTGGCGTCCGCGCCGTAGCGGCTGAACAG
>JBDZVW010000178.1:0-5907 GCA_040255885.1 Betaproteobacteria bacterium | reverse complement strand
TGAACGCCGATCTCCTGCTGGATCGCCGCAGCCTGTGGCAGTGGGTGTTCGAGCCCTTGTACGGTCTGCGGCAACAACTCGCGGCCGCCCATGGAGCAGATCACGGATGAGTGACGGCGCGACCATGACTGGTGGTTTTCGGAGCAGCCTGCAATGGGGCTGGCGACGCAAGCTTCCGGTCATTCTGCAGACTGAAGCCGCCGAATGCGGTCTTGCATCGCTGGCGATGATCGCGCGTTACCACGGTCATGATGTGGACTTGCCCTCGTTGCGCCGCCGGCACCCGACATCGCTGAAAGGCGCCAATCTCGCACGCGTGATGGAGCTGGCAGCCAAGCTCAGTTTTGAGACGCGACCGCTGCGATTGGAGCTTCACGAACTGCCGGAACTCAAGGCGCCCTGCATTCTGCACTGGGACTTGAACCACTTCGTGGTGCTGAAGCGGGCGACTTCGCGCGGCGCGGTCATCCACGATCCTGCGCGCGGGGTACTGAAACTCTCGAACACCGAGGTCTCGAAGCACTTTACGGGCGTGGCGCTGGAATGCATGCCGCGTACCGACTTCAAGCCGATCAAAGCCCGCGAATCCATCTCACTGCGGGCACTCACCGGCAGGGTCGAAGGCCTGCCCGGTGCTCTTGTCCAGATCTTGGTGCTGGCATTGGCATTGGAAGTGTTCGCGCTGGTCGGCCCGTTCTACCTGCAGTGGGTGCTGGACCAGGTGCTGGTCTCGGCCGATAAAAGTCTGTTGACGCTTCTGGGCATCGGCTTTCTTCTGGTAGCGGTGTTCCAGGCCGCGATTTCAGCGGTGCGCGCGTGGACGATCACCTGGCTGGGCGCGATGCTCAACGTGCAGTGGGTCACCAATGTATTCGCGCATCTCCTGAAGCTGCCGCTGGACTGGTATGAGAAACGCCATGTGGGTGACATGGTCTCGCGTTTCGGCTCAATGCAGACGATCCAGCAGACGCTGACCACCGGATTCGTCGCCGCGATCCTGGATGGCATCATGGCCACGTTGACGCTGGTCGTGCTGGCGCTCTACAGCGTCAAGCTGACACTGATCGTCACCGCGGCGTTCGCGTTGTACGCGCTCCTGCGTTGGTTCACCTATCAACCGCTGCGGCGCGCGCAGGAAGACCAGATCGTGTACGCCGCGCGCCAGCAGACGGAGCTGCTGGAGGGGATCCGCGGCGCGCAGACGCTGAAGCTTTTCAACCAGCAGCAGCCGCGCACTGCGCGCTACGCCAATGCGGTGGTGGAAACCGCCAACCGCAACATCGCGATGCAGCGGCTCAACATCGCATTCACCAGCAGCAACCAGCTGGTTTTCGGCATCGAGAAGGTGGCTCTGATCTGGCTGGCCGCCGTGTTGGTGCTGGACGGCACCTTCACCGCGGGCATGCTGGTCGCGTTCGCTGCGTACGCCGACCAGTTCGTCAGCCGCGCGGCCGATCTGCTCGACAAGGGGATCCGGTTTCGGATGTTGCGCCTGCACGCCGAACGCGTGGCCGACATTGCGCTGACCGCTCCCGAGCGGCACGTTGAATCCGCGTGGGATGCGCCGCTGCCGGAAGCCGAGATCGAGGTGCGCAACGTCAGCTTCCGCTACGCCGATGGCGAGCCTTGGATCCTTAAGGATTGCTCGCTCACGATTCCCGCCGGCGAATCGGTGGCCCTGGTCGGACCCTCGGGTTGCGGCAAAACCACGCTGGCCAAAATCCTCCTTGGTCTGCTGGAGCCCGAGGAAGGCGAGGTCCTCTACGGTGGCATCGAGATTTGCAGGCTCGGTCTTGGTCGCTACCGCAATCAGGTCGGCGCCGTCATGCAGGATGATCAGCTTTTCGCCGGCTCCATCGCCGACAACATCGCCTGCTTCGATACGGACTCGAGTCAGCTGCGCATCGAAGCCGCGGCACGACTGGCAGCCATCCATGACGACATTGCGAACATGCCGATGGGATACCAGAGCCTTGTCGGCGACATGGGTTCGGCCCTGTCTGGCGGCCAGAAGCAGCGCGTGCTTCTCGCCCGCGCGCTCTATCGGCAGCCCGCGCTGTTGGTGCTGGACGAAGCCACCAGCCATTTGGACATCGAGCGCGAGCGGCAGATCAACGCCGCCGTGACCCGCATGCCGATCACGCGGATCGTGATCGCACACCGCCCGGAGACCATCGCCAGCGCGCAACGCGCGCTGCTGGTTGCTAACGGTGCGGTGCAACCCATTCCGTCTACCCATTCACATGAAGTGGAGGTGGCGGGATAGCCGAAGCCGGAACGGCAAGTTTTCCGGCAGTGGAGAAGGAGTTTCATCATGCAAACCTTGACTGCCATTGAACAGCAACGTGTAGCTGGCGGCTCGCTTTCCAGTTTTATGGCTGACTGCGCGGCCGCACTGGATGTCGCCGCAGTAGGCATGGAAGCGGCTGGCGTTGCTGCTGACGCAACTGTGGTCGGTCTTCCGGTTGGAGCCTCTCTCGCGGTTGGCGGCGCAGTTTTCGGCGCGGTCGGCGCTATCGCCGGAGCGTTTGGTAGCTAATAGTTGAAGAGGTCGCGATGAGGCGACTCGCTTAAGAGGCGAGCCGCCTCATTTTCCGCACAGTATGTAAACCGAGCTGTATATTAACGGCACAGCATACATCACCTTTGTGTTGTGACGGAGAATTTTATGATAGTTACCAACAACGGCCAATTGAAGGGATATACGATCTTCTTCCCTGGGAATCGTTCAAATGGTAAACGCTTTCAGGCAAGAGACCTGTGCTCTGGATTGCACTACGTAGTGGCACGCGTTCTATTTCAGATAACCGCAACTTGTGTGTTCATAATTTACAGGCACAATTTGGCGATTGTAAATATGGCTTCTATCGTGGTATTCCTGTATATCGCGATGAGAATTGCTTCTACGAAGCACATATATTTCAATGCCTCAACAGAACACTTGTCTTACGCCTTGGCGCCGCCTTCTTTGTGGTTTGATCATGTCTCCTTGTATGTGATGCTAGTCTCAATTGTTTTCATAAGTAATAATCAAGGTGGATGGGTTGGTCTACTTGGTGATTTTGGAATTTTTATTGAATTTGCCCTGATTCTAATAGGCATATTTCCGGTATTTAGCTACATTATGTTTGTTAAAAGTAAATGAATGTAGGGTTTAGTAGCGACACTGCTGGAAAATGGAGTAGTTTGTCGGATATTAGAACGGGCGCGAACTGGCCATATTGATTTTCTTAATGAAGCAATGGGAGCAGAAATGAAAAAACAACTGATGGGCTTGGCCGGCGCGATTTCGCTGGCCTTGATGGCAGGCGGCGCATGGGCCTCGACCACCGATGCGAACGTCACACGCGCGACGCTGGACAACGGCCTGCGCGTGGTGATCGTGCGCGATACGCTGGCGCCGGTGGTGACGACTGAGATGAATTATCTGGTCGGCAAGAGCGAGGCGCCGAAGGGCTTTCCGGGCACCGCGCACGCGGTGGAGCACATGATGTTTCGCGGCGCGCCCGGCTTGAGCAAGGATCAGCTTGCCGCGATCGCGGCCAACATGGGCGGAGCGTTCAATGCCGACACGACCTGGGGCGTCACCCAGTATTACTTCATGACACCCTCGCAGAACGTGGACGTGGCATTGCACGTCGCGGCGCTGCGGATGCGCGGCGTGGACATGAGCCAGAAGGAATGGGACAAGGAGCGCGGCGCGATCGAGCAGGAAGTCGCGCGCGACAACTCCAATCCGGGCTTCAAGATGAGCGAGCAGTTGCTCGCGCAGATGTTCGCGGGTACGCCTTATGCGGAAACTCCGCTCGGCACGCGGCCCTCGTTCGACAAGACCAGCGCGGCGATGCTCAAGAAGTTCCACGACGCGTGGTACGCGCCGAACAATGCGATCCTGGTGATTGCGGGCGATGTCGACCCCGCGAAGACGCTCGTAAAGGTGAAGGCGGATTTCGGCAGCATCCCGCGCAAGTCCTTGCCGGCGCGCCCGCAGTTCGACTTCCAGCCGGTGAAGGCGCGGAGCATCAAATTGCCGAGCGACTATCCATTCGGTCTCGCGTTGATCGCGTTTCGTTCACCCGGTCTGCGTGCGGACGACTATGCAACGGCGCTGGTGTTGAGCGGCGCGATGGGTTCTCAGCGCGCGGCGCTGGCCGGCATGCGCTATGACGGCAGCGCGCTGTTCGGCGGCTACTTCGGTTCGCCACTGGAACACGCCGGCATCGATTACGCGATGGGCGCGTTTCCGAAGGGCGGCGATCCCGCGCCCGTCCTGAAACGCATGCAGACGATCCTCGCCGATGCCGCCGCCCAGGGCGTCGATCCGGCCCTGGTCGAAGCCGCCAAGCAGAAAGCCATTGCCGATCTCGAATACAAGAAGAACTCGGTGGACGGGCTTGCGAATGCGTGGTCGCGGGCGCTTGCGTTTGAGGGCGCCGAATCGCCCGACGCCATCAAGACCGCGATCGAAGCGGTGACGCCCGCCGACGTGAACGCGCTGGCGAAGAGGCTGTTCGATCCGGCGCACGCGATCACCGCGGTGTTGACGCCGGAGAGCTCCGGCAAATCGGTGTCGAGCAAGGGCTTCGGCGGTGCGGAAAGTTTCGCGTCCAGCCCCGATCATGCGGTCGAGTTGCCCGGCTGGGCGAAAGCCGCATTCGCCAAGCTGGAGCTGCCGAAATCGGCGCTGCATCCGACCGCGTACACGTTGTCGAATGGCCTGAAGCTGATCGTGCAACCGGAATCGATCAGCGACACCGTCGAGGTCTACGGGCGCATCAAGACCAACGAAGACCTGCAGGCGCCGAAGGGCGAGGAGGGCGTGGCGCAGGTGCTGGAAGGCCTGTTGCCGTTCGGCACCACCAGCATGAACCGCCTGCAGTTCCAGGCTGCGCTGGATGCGATCAGCGCCCACGAAGGCGCCGGCACCGATTTCTCGCTCGCGGTCCCGGCCGGGAACTTCGCGAAAGGCATGGCGCTTCTGGCGGACAACGAGTTGCACCCGGCGTTGCCGGCGAAGGCGTTCGCGATCGTGCAACGCCAGACGGCCGGCCAGATCGCGGGAGAGTTGCAGTCACCGGCCTTTCTGTCGGAGCTCGCCCTGACCCAGGCACTGCTGCCGGCGAATGATCCCGCGCTGCGCCATGCCACGCCGCAGGACGTCGGCAATCTCACGCTGGACAAGGTGAAGCAGTACTACACGCAGACGTTCCGGCCCGACATGACCACCATCGTGGTGGTCGGCAAGATCGATCCGGCAGAGGCCAAAGCCGTGGTCGAAAAGACGTTCGGAAGCTGGACGGCGCACGGTGCCAAACCTGCAACCGATTACGGCCAGGTGCCGCCGAACCGGCCCGGCCATGTGCAGACGCCCGACAAGAGCGCGGTGCAGGACGAGGTGACGATGGCGCAGACCATCGCGCTCGACTATGACTCGCCGCAGCGCTTTGCGCTGACGCTCGGCAACCAGGTGCTGGGCGGCGGCTTTTATGCATCGCGGCTGGTGCGCGACCTGCGCGAGAAACGTGGACTCGTATACACGGTTGGTGTCGGCAGTTCGCTGGACAAGCACCGTGGCACCTACACGGTGAACTTCGGCTGCGATCCCGACAAGGTGGCCGAAGCCGGCAAGCTGGTGGTGCAGGATCTGAAGCAGATGCAGGAGGCCCCGATCAGCGCGACCGAGCTGCAGCAGGCCAAAGGCATCCTGCTGCGGCAGATTCCGCTTGGCGAGTCCAGCTTCGGCGCCATCGCCGGCAACCTGCTGGGCTACTCCATGGAAGGCAAGCCGCTCGATGAGTCTTCCATCGCCGCGCGGCACTACCTGGCGTTGACTGCGGGCGAGGTGCAACAGGTGTTCGCCAAATACGTCCGTCCGGACGGTCTGGTCACGGCGGTGAAGGGTCCGGC
>JBDZVW010000177.1:0-5924 GCA_040255885.1 Betaproteobacteria bacterium | reverse complement strand
TTTCCGGCGCGCGAATACTATCATCCGCAGCGCAACCGCGGCACGCTGATGTGCCACTACCGTCATCATGCTCACACTGATCCGCTGCAACTGCCCGGCCTGCAGGACATCACCGCGCACGTCGATTTCAGTGCGATTGCCGCGGCCGGGCATGAAGCCGGACTCGAAACGCTCGGCTACGCCACGCAGGCGCAGTTTCTGATCAACTGCGGCATCACCGATGTTCTGGCCGAAACACCGGCAAGCGATGCCGCTGCGTACCTGCCGCTCGCCGCAGCGGCGCAGAAGATGCTCAGTCCGGCTGAAATGGGAGAGTTGTTCAAGGTGCTGGCGCTGGGCAGGGATTTTTCGGCGCCGCTGCTCGGGTTTCGCAGCGGCGATCGCAGCGCGGCACTTTAGCTGCACGCCGGACACCACATTGCAGTGGATGCTATTATGACGGGCGCTTTACGCCTGAGGAGTTTTTGCGTGCCACGCTTCATCGCGATTGATTCCGACATCGCCCGTCATTTTTCGCACCGCTTCGACATGACGTATCCGGCAGACCGCTGATGGATCTGCTGAATGTCAGCCTGACCCAGCCCGAATGGATCGCGGTATTTGTCGTCATGTTCGCCGCGGCGCTGGCGCACGGCACCTTCGGCTTCGGTTTTCCGGCGATCTCGATTCCCGTTATCGCGATGTTCACCGACATCAAGACCACCATCCTCATCAACCTGCTGCCGAATCTTGCCGTCAACCTGATCAGCGTGCTGCGTGGCGGCGGCTGGCGCGGCAGCATCGGACGCCACTGGCCGATCGTGATATTCATTGTGATCGGCTCGTTCATCGGCGCGCGCTATCTGATTTATGCGAGCGAAGAGCCGCTGCGTCTGCTGCTGGCGGGAATGATCGTCGTTTATCTGTGTCAGAATAGATTCAGTCGCATCGACTGGGGCTGGTTCGCGCGCTATCCGAAGGGATCGACCGTCGGTTTTGGCCTCGTAGCCGGATTTTTTTCCGGCTCGGTGAATTTCTCGGTGCCGCCGCTGTTGATCTGGGCGATGCTGTTCGGGCTGGACGCGATGGCGACGACGCAGGTGCTCAACCTGTGTTTTCTGGTCGGGCGTTCGATGCAGGCGGGGACGCTCGCGGTTGCCGGTGTCGTCGATCTCGACATCGTGATCGCGACGGTGCCGCTGGTGGTGGTGGCGATAGTCGGGCTGGCGATCGGCCAGCGGCTGCGGGCGCGGTTCAGTCCGGCGACCTACCGCCGTTTGCTGCACGGCGTGCTGTGGGTGTCGGCGACGGTGCTGGCGGCACAGGCGATAGGATCGTATCTGCATTGAGCGGTCTGCCGGGAAAATGCCGCAGATGAGGGCATGATGAAGGCAATGCAACTTTCCCACCCGCGGACGCCACTCGAATTTGTTAATGTTGCCGATCTGCGGCCCGGCAACGGGCAGCTGTTGATCAAGGTGGCAGCCTGCGGCGTGTGCCGCACCGATCTGCACGTCGTCGATGGCGAACTGACGGACGGCAAGCTGCCTATCATTCCGGGTCACGAGATCGTCGGCACGGTGGCTGCGTGCGGTCCGAACGCCGCCCGTTTTGCGCTCGGCACGAGGGTCGGCGTACCGTGGCTCGGCGGAACCTGCGGCCATTGCAGTTATTGCACCAGCGGCCGTGAAAACCTGTGCGACCAGGCGCGCTTCACCGGCTACCACATCGACGGCGGCTACGCCGAATACGCGGTGGCCGACGAGCGTTACTGCTTCGCGATTCCGGACGCGTATTCCGACGCACAGGCGGCGCCGCTGCTGTGCGCGGGACTGATCGGCTACCGTTCGCTGGCCGCAACCGGAGACGGGCGGCGGCTCGGCATCTACGGTTTCGGCGCCGCCGCGCACATCGTGGCGCAGGTTGCGCGCCACCAGGGGCGCACGATATTCGCGTTCACTCGTCCCGGTGATGTGCAGGCACAGCGCTTCGCGCTGGAACTCGGCGCGGAGTGGGCCGGCGATTCGGACCAGCCGGCGCCCGAGCCGCTCGATGCGGCTGTCATCTTCGCGCCGGCCGGCCCGCTGGTGGTCGCGGCGCTGAAGAACGTCGCCAAGGGCGGCACCGTGGTGTGCGCCGGCATCCACATGAGCGACATCCCGGCGTTTCCGTACGACATCCTGTGGGGTGAGCGCTCGGTTGCGAATCTGACGCGCCGCGATGGCGACGAATTCTTCCGCATCGCGCCGCGGGTGCCGGTACGCACCACAGTCGAAACGTTTCCACTGAGCGCCGCGAACGAGGCGCTGACGCGGCTGCGCGAAGGACGCATCACCGGTGCAGCGGTGCTGGTGACGTGATCTTCAAAGGCGATTGAGCCGCCAAGAAGAGCAAAAAGCGATAACCGCAGAGGCGCAGGGACGCAGAGGAAACGCAGAGAAAGGCTATAACCGCAAAGGCGCGAAGGCGCAAAGAAAAGCCGCAAAGAACTTCAGAATTTCTGATTTGGTTTTGTTTTCCTTTGCGTTCCTCTGCGCCTTTGCGTCTCTGCGGTGAAAGGTTTTTTGTTTTCCTTGGTGTTCTTGGCGCCTTGGCTACGACGGCACCTTCATTCCGCGCTGCACTGCCGGGCGGGCGCCGATCGCGTCGAACCAGCGTCTGACGTTGGGATAGGCGGCGAGATCGATCTGCTGCCACTCGTGGCGCGCGACCCACGGATAAGTTGCGACATCGGCGATTGAATAGTCGCCGGCAAGGTAATCGTGATCCGAGAGCTGCTTGTCGAGCACGCGATAGAGCCGCGCGGTTTCGTCGCTGTAGCGCCGCATCGCGTACGGAATCTTTTCCTTCGCGAAGCGCAGAAAATGATGCGCCTGTCCGAACATGGGGCCTACGCCACCCATCTGGAACATCAGCCATTGGAGCACCCGGTAGCGCGCGGCGGGCGCCGCCGGCATCAGCTTGCCGGTCTTGTCCGCGAGATAGATCAGGATCGCGCCCGATTCGAACAGCGAATATGGACCACCGTCCGGTCCTTCGCTGTCGACGATCGCCGGAATCTTGTTGTTGGGGCTGATTGCCAGAAATTCAGGTTTGAACTGATCACTCTGGCCGATGTTGATCCGATGCACGGCGTACGGCAGGCCGGTTTCTTCGAGCATGATGGATGCCTTGCGGCCGTTCGGCGTGCTCCAGGTATAGAGATCGATCATGAAGATTCCTTGTCGTCGGTGTTGTCGGGCAACGCCGCACGGATCGCGGCGAGCCGCGCCTCGCGTACTTTCAGCGGGATTTTCGCCGGATCGTCGCAGGCGTGTGCGACGGCGCCGGCGTCCACCGCGGTGGCGGCGGCAAACGCGGCGCGCAGCCGCTCGGCCTGCGGGTACGGCCGCTGCTCGAATCCGCTGCGGCCGCGGTAGTCCGCCTCGCACACTTGCAGCAGCTGTTCGAAGCGTTGCGGCCGCCGCAGCGCGTCGTTGCGCTCCAGCAGATCGAGCAGCGTTGCGTGGCGCAGCTCCAGCGCGCGGTGGACGTTGCCATGGTCGCGCGCCGCCAGCAGTGCCAGATCGCGGCATTCGCTCGGTACGCGAATGCGCTCGCACAGTTGCCGCACCAGCTCGACGCTTTTCTGCTCGTGTCCGATATGGCGCGGCCACTGTTCATGTGATGTGACGCCCTTGCCGAGATCGTGGGTCAGCGCCGCGAAGCGCACCTCAAGGGCGAAGCCCTGCGACGCGGCGTAGTCGATCACCATCATCACATGCGCGCCGGTGTCGATTTCGGGGTGATGTGCGGCCGGCTGCGGCACGCCGAACAGCCGGTCCACTTCCGGCACGATGCGTGCCGCCGCGCCGCACTCGCGCAATGCCAGAAACATGCGCGACGGCTGTTGCTCCATCAATCCGCGTGCCAGTTCCTGCCACACGCGTTCCGGCACCAGCGCATCGACTTCGCCGTTGTCGACCATCTGCCGCATCAGTTGCAGCGTTTCCGGAGCAATCACGAAGCCGAAACGCGCGGCGAAGCGCGCCACCCGCAGTATACGCACCGGATCTTCAGCGAATGCCGGGCCGACGTGGCGCAGGATGCCGGCTTTCAGATCCGCCACGCCGTCGAACGGGTCGATCAGCCTGCCGTCGCTGTCACGCGCGATCGCGTTGATCGTGAGGTCGCGCCGCGCCAGGTCCTGTTCCAGCGTGACATCGGCATCGGCATGAAATTCGAAGCCGCGGTAGCCGAGCGCCACCTTGCGCTCGGTGCGTGCGAGCGCGTATTCCTCATGTGTTTCAGGGTGCAGGAAAACCGGGAAGTCCCGGCCCACCGGCTTGAAGCCGCGGCGCACCATCTCGTCCGGCGTCGCGCCGACGACGACAAAGTCGCGGTCCTGCACCGCACGGCCGAGCAGCTCGTCGCGCACCGCGCCGCCGACTTCGTAGATCTGCATCAGACGTAGGGTTCCGCGCGCGCGATGAATTCGGTCTCGGTGCGCGCCGCCGCGTACCATTCCTGCAACGCGGGCAGTGCGCGAAGCTGCTCCACGTATTGCGCACAGAGCGGCGGCAGCTCGACGCCGTAAGTGATGAAGCGGGTTGCGACCGGCGCATACATCGCATCGGCGATGCCGAAAGTGCCGAACAGGAACGGTCCGCGCGCCGCATGACGTTCGCGGCAGTCGCTCCACAGCGCGACGACGCGCGCGATGTCGGCATTGACCGCGTCATCGCGTCCGCGTCCGGGGTGCGAACTGCGCAGATTCATCGGCATCCGGCTGCGCAGGTCCGGGAAACCGGAATGCATCTCGGCGCTCACCGCACGCGCCTGCGCGCGGGCGCCGGTGTCCTGCGGCCACAAGTTGCCATGCGGGAAGCGTTCTGCCAGATATTCGCAGATCGCCAGCGAATCCCATACCGTCACGTCGCCGTCGTGCAGCACCGGCACCTTGCCGGCCGGAGAGTGCTCGAGCAGCGTTGCTTTTGATCGCGGTTCGTAGAGTGGAATGCGGATTTCGTCGAACGCGATGCCGGCCTGCTTCATCGCCAGCCACGGCCGCAACGACCACGACGAGTAGTTCTTGTTGCCGATCACCAGTGTGAGGTCCGGCACCGGCTTTCTCCGTCAGCTCAGCGCCCGGCGCGATTGCGAAACTGCTGATACCGGCTTTGCGGTCCGCGGTCCGACAGATAGAGCGGCGCAATGGCATCCAGCGGCTGCGGGGTGCGGCCCAGCGGAAATTCGCACTGGCATACGCTGTCGATCAGCATCGAATAATAGTTGTCGCGCGTCAGCAGTTTTACCGGCAGCAATTCCAGCGCGAATGCCTGCAGATACGACAGCCGGTCGCCGAGGCCGATGATGAGGCGCGGCCTGCCGATCCACTGCCCGGTGAGCTCTACCAGTTCGCGCAGCGTATAGACCTTGGGTCCGCACAAATCATAACTTTGGCCGTGGCATTCGAGCTGTTCGAGGCTTGCGACGAGGGTTGCCGCGACGTCTTCCACATAAACCGGCTGAAAGCGTGCCTGCGGGCTGCCCAGCGCCATCACCGGCAGGCGCCGCAGCAGTCCGGCGAACAGATTGAGGAAGCTGTCGCCCGGACCGAAAATCACCGACGGCCGGAAGATGGTCCACTGCAGACCGGAATCGCGCACCACCGCTTCCGCCTCACCCTTGGTGCGCAGATAGACGCTGCGGCTTTCGGCGCCGGCATTGAGCGCGCTTATGTGCAGCAGCCGTGGCACGCCCGCGTCACGACAGGCGGCGACCACCTTGCGCGCCAGCTCCACGTGCGCCGCCGCGAAACTGTTGTCGCCGCGTCCGCCATGCAGCACGCCGACCAGATTGATCACGGCATCCATGCCGGCGACGCGCTGCGCCAGTTGTACCGGGTCGTGCACGTTGCATGGGACCACGTCCACCGTCGGCAGCACGATCAGATTCTCGCGCGC
>JBDZVW010000561.1:0-1572 GCA_040255885.1 Betaproteobacteria bacterium | reverse complement strand
GGTCGGCGGCGACATCGTCAGCCGCTTCCCGCGTTTTTTCGAGCGCTGCGTGTGGAATACGGAAACGCTGTTCGCGACGGGCCGGCCGGCGCGCGAGGTTGTTTATCTCGGAAATGTGACCGATACCGCCGCCGGCGTAGCACCCGACGGACGGCCGCCGCAGACGATCGGCTGCGCGAACGAGCAGCTGCACGAAATCTTCGCCGCGCTGCTCGCGCTGCTTCGCGGACGGCCGCTTGCGGCCGGGCATTTTGGCGGCGTGCCGCGCGCCACGCTGGAACATCTGCTCGAACGCATGCGCGGCGCAACGTACGGTGTCGCGGTATGGAGCGCCGCAGACTTCGATTTCCCGCACGCCGAGCTGACGATCCAAGCGCTCGCCGAACTGATTTCTGCGCTCAACCGCGACACACGTTTCGCGGGGCTGCCGCTCGGCGGCAGCGATGGCGACGGCAACGCCAGCCAGGTGACGCTGTGGCAGACCGGCTTCCCGCTGCGCACCAGCCTCGCCAACGGCCATCCGGTCAGCGACCCGCTGCATTTCGACACGCAGCGCCTGCTCGCGAGCGGCGATACCGATGCACTGCTGTGGATTTCGAGCTTCGATCCGTCACGCACGCCGCCGCCATGCAGCGCCGGCACTCACACCGTAGTGCTGGGACACGCGGCGATGCAGCTCGATGCCGAGCCGGACGTGTTCATCCCGGTCGGCACACCGGGCGTCGATCATGCCGGACATTTCGTGCGCAGCGACGACACCGTGATCGTGCCACTGACGCGATTGCGGGACAGCGGATTGCCGAGCGTTGCGGAGGCGCTGGGGGCGGTGCTTCAGGCGTTGGAGGTCTCGTGCTGAATAGGTCGATGGCAATTGCAGCATTCGCAGCACTGAGTATGGCTGATGACGCTGCGTCGCTCCAAACGCCGCCTACCACCCCGCCCGCCTGCGCGGTGCGACCGGGAAAGGAGAAGCAGGTGCCCGCGAAGCGGGTGCGACCCTGGAGCGGGATGCGGGCGCCTCAGACCCGGTCTTTGCGTCCTCTACGCTGGCCGATCCCCATCGGGGCCCCTCGGCCGACGCTCCGAGGCGCCACCCCTCCTCATTCGAGGAGGGGAAAATTGCCGACATCCGCGGAAAATTGTACGGCGTCGCGAGTAGCACACGAATTCTCCCCGCCTTATCCAGGCGGGGAGCCCGCGACGGCGGGCGGGGGCGGTGGGCGGTGCTGACCAGACTCTCCGGCGGAAAAATTTTCGACCCCGAGCATGGCGTCGACGGGACGGTGGGCGATCTTTTCATCGAGGACACACGCATCGTCGCCGATCCCGGGCCGCAGGCAAGGATCGACCGCGACTATGATCTTCCGAACAAGATCGTGATGGCCGGCGCGATCGATCTGCACACTCACATCGGCGGCGGCAAGACCAACCTCGCACGCGCACTGCTGCCGGAAGATCATCGTGCCGAACTTGCCGAGCGCACGCTGCTCACCCGCTCGGGCAGCGGCCACTGCTCACCGTCGACCTTCATCACCGGCTACCGCTACGCGGAGATGGGCTACACCGCCTGCT
>JBDZVW010000176.1:0-5958 GCA_040255885.1 Betaproteobacteria bacterium | reverse complement strand
GCTGTTTCATTGCGCTATAATTTCCGGCCCACGCCGGATTAGCTCAGTTGGTAGAGCAGCGCACTTGTAATGCGAAGGTCGGGGGTTCGAATCCTCTATCCGGCACCGTATCCGCTGCGGTAGCGTGCAGCGGCGGGTTCCGCAGACCGGACGTCGATACAGTTACAAAAATGCACGGCGCCGGGAACATTGTGCAAAATTTCTGTCCAATGCAGTAGCCGCTGCGGGCAGGCGACGGCTACCACGCAGGCACAAGAACAATGATCGAGATCGAAAATCTGAGTAAATCATTTGGTCCGAAACGCGCGGTCGACGACGTCTCGTTCAGTGTCGGGCGCGGCGAAGTGCTGGGGTTTCTCGGCCCGAACGGCGCCGGAAAATCGACCACGATGCGCATGATCACCGGCTTCATTCCACCGTCGAGCGGCAGCGTGCGTGTCGGGGGCCACAACGTGCAGGACGTTCCGATCCCGGCCAAGCGGCTGATCGGCTACCTGCCGGAGAATGCGCCGGGCTACGCCGACATGACGGTGCATGGCTTTCTCGGATTCGTCGCCGAGTTGCGCGGTCTCGGCGGCCGTGCGCGGCGGCAGGCGATCGCCCGTGTCGCCGAGCTGTGCTTTCTCGAACCGGTGCTGTATCAGACGATCGAAACACTGTCCAAGGGCTACAAGCACCGCGCCTGCCTGGCACAGGCGCTGATTCACGATCCCGACATCCTGATTCTCGACGAACCGACCGACGGGCTCGATCCGAATCAGAAACACGAAGTGCGCAACCTGATCCGGCGCATGGGCGAGAACAAGGCGATCATTTTCTCCACGCACATCCTGGAAGAAGTCGAGGCAACCTGCTCGCGCGTGATCATCATCGATCGCGGCCGCATCGTGGCCAACGGCACGCCGGCGGAACTCAAGCACCGCTCCGAATATGCCGGTGCGGTGCGGCTGTGCGTGGCAAACGGCGTGGCGAGCGAAATCACGGGCACGCTGGGC
Organism: Betaproteobacteria bacterium; assembly: GCA_040255885.1. Lineage (GTDB taxonomy): Bacteria > Pseudomonadota > Gammaproteobacteria > Burkholderiales > JBDZVW01 > JBDZVW01. Next base: position 4,963 of record JBDZVW010000176.1, on the reverse strand, counting down.
CGCCATCCGGGCGTCGATGCAATCGAGACGCTGGAACAGGATGCGAGCCATGTTTGCGTGCGCGTCCGTCCGCAGCGCGCCGTGGCCGGCAGCGCGTTCGCGCGCGAACTGGGCGCACTGGCGGTGCGCGAGCAGTGGGCAGTGGAGGAACTGCATACCGAAGAAGGGCGGCTCGACGACGTGTTTCGTGCAATCACGCTGTCCGATACCCAAACGGAGGCGCGACAGTGAGCACGCTACGACCGATCGCGGCGGTGCTGAAACGCGAGCTCGCCGGCTATTTCTCGTCGCCGGTGGCGTACGTGTTTCTGGTGGTTTTTCTGTTGCTGATGGGTTTTTTCACATTCACCGTCGGCAATTTTTTCGAGCGTGGCGAAGCGTCGCTGGTATCGTTTTTCTTCTGGCAGCCGTGGCTCTATCTGTTCTTGGTGCCCGCGGTGGGCATGCGGCTGTGGTCCGAGGAGCGGCGGCTCGGCACCATTGAGCTGCTGCTGACGCTGCCGATCGCGACGTGGCAGGCGATCGTCGGAAAATTCCTGGCATCGTGGCTGTTTCTGCTGCTGGCGCTGGTGCTCACCTTCCCGGTCGTGCTGACCGTGAACTGGCTGGGCAATCCGGACAACGGCATCATCGGCGCCGGCTATCTCGGCAGCCTGCTGCTGGCGGGGGCCTATCTGGCGATCGCGTGCATGACGTCGGCGTTCACGCGCAACCAGGTGGTGAGTTTCATCATTTCGGTAGTGATCCTGCTGTTCCTGATCCTGGCCGGCTATGCGCCGATCATCAGCCTGCTGCAGCGCTCGGCCAGTCCGTGGGTCGTCAACCTGGTGGCGTCATTCAGCGTGATGACCCATTTCGATGCGTTCCAACGCGGCGTGATCAATCTGCGCGATGTCGTGTTCTTTGTTTCGATCATGATATTTGCACTGTTCGTGACCGGGGTCGTGATTCGCGGCCACCGCGCCGGATAGCGGGGCGGCCATGAAAAAAAGATCTTTGGAACTGATGCTTTATTCGGCCGGCGGCATCATCGCGCTCGCGATCATTCTGATCGCCGCCAACTTTCTGGCCAGCAATTTCAACCGCCGTGCCGACCTGACCGCGGGACACATCTACACGCTGTCGCCGGCGACGACCAAGATTCTGTCGCAGCTCAAGGCCCCGGTGACCATCCGTTACTATTTTTCGCAATCGAGCGACGCGGTGCCGATCCAGATCAGAACCTACGCGCGGCGCGTGGCCGACGTGCTGGACGAATATCGGCGCGCCAGCAACGGCAAGGTGATCGTCCAGAAGCTCAATCCGCTGCCCGATTCCGATGCCGAGGATTCGGCCCAGCTCGACGGTGTCGAAGGCCAGGCCACGCCGGCCGGCGACAAGTTCTATCTCGGACTGGCGGTCAGCTTTCTCGACCAGCACACGGCGATTCCGGCGCTTTCGCCCGACCGTGAGCGGCTGCTCGAGTACGACATCACCAGCGCGATCTCGCGCGTCACCGAGGCGCACAAGCCGGTGATCGGCGTGATGAGCGCGTTCCCGGTATTCGGCTCGACGTTCAATCCGATGACGCGCCAGCCGCCGTCGCAACCGTGGGTGCTGATCGACGAGCTGAAGAGCGAATTCACCGTCAACGACGTGGCGCTCGATTCAGCGAAGATCGCCGACGACGTGAAGGTGCTGCTGCTGATCCACCCGCGCGGCATTTCGGAAAAAACCGAGTATGCGATCGATCAGTTCCTGATGCGCGGCGGCCGCGTGGTCGCGTTCCTCGATCCGTATGCTTATTTCGACCCGCAGCGTAACCCGATGAATCCGTACGCCGGCGGGCGCGCCAGCCAATCGACGCTGCCGCACCTGCTGAAGGCATGGGGCATCCATTTCAACCAGCATCAGGTGGTTGACGACATGACCTATGCCAGCGGCGAGGGGGATTCGCTGCTGCCGGCGCTGCTGTCGCTGAATGTTCAGGCGCTCAACATGAACAACGTCGTGACGAGCCAGGTCGGTACCTTGCTGCTGCCATTCGCCGGCACGTTCAGCGGCAAGCCGGCGGCGGGGCTGAAAGAGACGGTGCTCGCGCATACGTCGCCGAATTCGATGCTGGTCAATTCGCTGCTGGCCACCTCACGCGGCAAGGCGGCCGAAAATGTCTTCAAGCCGTCGGGCAAGGAATACCCGCTGGCGATCGAGCTTTCCGGAAAATTCAAGACCGCGTTCCCGGATGGCCTGCCGAAGAAGGCAGCGGAGCCGGACAAATCCGGCAACGCGGCGAAGTCGGACGCGGGCAAATCGGGCGACACGGCAAAGGCCGCCGGCAAGTCCGACAACACGGCCAAGCCGGCCGTCGCGGCGGCGGGACAGTCGCAGCTGAAGGAATCGAAGACCGACACTTCCGTCGCGCTGATCGGGGACGCCGACATGCTGACCGACACCGCGTCGGTTTCGATACAGAATGTTTTCGGGCAGAAGGTGGTCATTCCGCGCAACGACAATCTCAACTTTGCACAGGGCCTGGTCGAGCAGTTCGCCGGCGACCAGGGGTTGATCGATCTGCGCAGCCGTGCGTCGTTCACGCGCCCGCTGAAGGTGATCGAGGACATGCAGATGCGTGCGCAGGCGAAGTATCTGGGCAAGATCAAGGACCTCGAGGACACGCTCAACTCCACGCAGCAGAAACTTTCGCATCTGCAGAAGGAAAAGCCGAAGCAGGGCGTGATCCTGACGCCGCAGGAGCGCAAGGAAGTTGATGCGTTCCGCCAGAAACTGGTCGATACGCGCAAGGATCTGAAGGACCTGCGCCGCAACCTGCGCCGTGAAACCGATGCGCTCGAATTGTGGACCAAGGTGATCAACATCGGTGCGGTGCCGCTGCTGGTGGCGCTGTTCGGGATCGGCGTGGCGCTGACGCGGCGGCGGAGGGCAGCGTCGAAATGAATCGCAAGCATTTTCTGATTCTGGTCATCCTGGTGATGGTGGTCGGCGGCACCGGCCTGGTGCTGTGGCAGCGCAATTCCGCGTCGTGGGACGCATCGGGCGCCCGCGTCGGCCAGAAGCTGCTGCCGAAATTCGACGTCGATGCGGTCGCCAGGATACGGCTGCAGGACGGCGAGCATACGGCCACGGTGGCCAGGAAAGGCAAGCAGTGGGTGGTTGCCGAACGCGGCGATTATCCGGCCGACGTATCGAAGATCAGCAGTCTGCTGCTGACGCTGTTCGATCTCAAGGTGGTGCAGGGACAATCGGTGGCGCCGGATCTGCTGCCGCGCCTCGATCTGACACGGCCGGGCGGCGGACACGCCGCGAAAGCGTCTGCCGGCAAGCATGTCGGCACGCTGATCGAGTTCGATGACAAGGACGGCAAATCGCTGGCCGAAGTGCTGCTTGGGAAAAAATTCCTGAAGCAGCAGGCCGGCGGCCCGATGGGCGGATCAGGCACGCCGGCCGGACGCTACGTGCTGACCGGAAACGACCAGGATAACGTTCTGCTGGTGGCGGACGCACTGGATGCGGCGGTGGCCGAGCCGGCACAGTGGCTGGACAAGCACTTCTTCCAGATCAAGCACGCGAAAACGATAACGGTTGAACCTTCAAAGGGCGGCGCGCAATGGACGCTGGCGCGCGCGACCGAGGACAAGCCGTGGCAGCTCACGCCGCTCGCCAAGGACGACAAGCTCGATGCCGGCAAGGCCGGCTCGCTGGCGGACGGTCTGGATACGCTGTCGTTCAACGACGTCGCAACCGATGCCGGCAAATGGCAAGACAAGGCGACGGCGGTGACGATCACCACGTTCGACAATCTGACGTACAAGCTGAAAATCGCGCCGGCCACGGACGGCAACGACTATTTTGCCGCGGCCGTGTCCGGCACACCGCCACAGACACGTACGCCCGGCAAGGACGAAAAGCCGGCAGACGAGAAAAATCTCGACAAGGCGTTCCAAGACAAGCTGAAAAAACTCGAAGACCGCATCAAATTCGAGCACGGCCTGGCGAAATGGACCTACCTGGTGCCGAAAGCGTCGGTTGCGTCACTGATGGCAGGCCGTGACCAGCTGCTCGAAGCGAAGAAGAAAAAATAGCCGGATTTCCGTTCGCGTCATCAGCGGCAGACGGGTATCATCCGGGCTTGATTTTGGAAGGCATGACATGAAATTCTGGAAAGCGCCCAAGTCCCCGATTTTCCCGGAAGGGCATCGCTGGCAGTTCGAAAAGCGTAAAAGCGGCTACGAATCCGACGTCACCGCGATGGTGCGGCGCATGCTGGAAGATCCCGGTCTGAAGGACGACCAGCGCTTCGCATGGGAGCGCTGGCGTAACGATACCGAGGCGGCGAGGCGAAGCTGACGGCAGGGAATCCGAGGCGGGATTCAGAGTAAAGGATCGGGCGCCGCAGGCGCCTCATTCTTTTCCGAATGCTGTTCTCCGAATCCTGAATCCTGAATTTCAGCTTCGCGCGACGTGGCTGCTCATCGCTTCCAGCACGCGCCGTCCTTCGCCATCGCTGACCGTGGTTTGCACGACCGCGGTGGTGCGGCCGGCATGCAGCAGTCGCGATTTCACCGTGAGATGCGATCCCTGTCCGGCGCGAATGAACCACGCCGAAATATTCGACAGCGCCATCTGGCGTGGTGCTGCGCTGATGCTGCCGGTCGCGGCGAGGCCGAACAGAATGCCGCCCTGCACATGCCCGACGCGGTTGGTGATGTGATGATCCACCGCGATACGGCGGCCGGCACGGCCGTCGGCGCCGCGTCGTTCGTCATCCCAGAAGTGTCCGATGAACGAGCCGTTTGCGGCGGTTCGCTCCAGCGCCGCGTCGCAGTGGCGCAGGATGCGTTTTTCCGCCGATGTCAGTTGCCGTTCGTCGAGCGGTTCGGTGTGCGCCGCCGCGCCGCGCTGCCACGGCAGCGGTGCCAGCCGCACGCCGGCCGGCGGCGGCAATGCCATGAACGCGCCGGTGGCG